>JAYVBO010000375.1:0-7632 GCA_043750435.1 Betaproteobacteria bacterium
TGCGGCTGGATCTGGACGAAGCCCTGTCGTTTGCCCCGCCGCATTTGTCGATTTACCACCTGACGGTCGAGTCGAACACGGTCTTCGCTTCGCGGCCGCCCGTGGGCCTGCCCGACGACGACCTGGCCAGCGACATGCTGGACCTGATCACCGCACGCACCGCCGACGTGGGCCTGCAGCGCTACGAGGTCTCGGCCTTCGCGCAGCCCGGCCACCGCTGTGGCCACAACCTGAACTACTGGGCGTTTGGCGACTACCTGGGCATAGGCGCTGGCGCCCACGGCAAGCTGAGCTTTCCGCACCGCGTGCTGCGCCAGGTGCGCTGGCGCGAGCCGGCGGCCTATATGCAGCATGCGCTGGCTGGCAACGCGGTGTCGAATGAACACGAAGTGGCGCGGCGCGACCTGCCCTTCGAGTACATGCTGGGCGCGCTGCGCCTGCGTGAAGGTTTCGAGCTGACGCGCTACACCGAACGCACCGGCATGCCGCTGTCCAGCATCAAGGCGGCGCTGGCGCAGGCCGAAGCGCGCGGGCTGATCGAAAGCGATGCTGCCGTTGGCGTGGTGCGGCCCACGGTGCGCGGCTTTGATTTCCTGTCCGACCTGCAGGCGATGTTCCTTCCCGCCGAAGCGGCCGCTGGATCGCAGTTGCCGTCGCCCGACGCGGCGGGCTGAATTCAGACGCGCGAGGTGCTGACCCCGGCGTTGGTGCGCAGCCATTCGATGAGCCGGGTGGCGATCTGCGACAGCGGCAGCACTTCATGCGCCGCCCCGTGCGCTATCGCCTCGCGCGGCATGCCGAAGACCACGCAGCTGGCCTCGTCCTGGCAGACGTTCCAACTGCCGGCGTCGCGCATGGATTTCATGGCTTTGGCGCCGTCGCCGCCCATGCCGGTCAGCATCACGCCCAGGGCGTTGCGGCCCACCACGCGGGCGGCCGATTCGAACAGCACTTCCACGCTGGGCTTGTGGCGGTTCACCGGTTCGCCGTTCTGCACGCGGGCGATGTAGTTCGCGCCCGAGCGCTCCACCGACAAATGAAAGTCGCCCGGTGCGATGTAGGCGTGGCCGGGCAGCACGCGCTCGCCGTCGTTGGCTTCGGCCACGCGGATGCGTGACAGGCCGTTCAGCCGTGCGGCGTAGCTCTTGGTGAAACCGGCCGGCATGTGCTGGGTGATCATCACGGCCGGGCAGTCTGCGGGCAGGTTGACCAGGACTTCGCGGGTGGCTTCGGTACCGCCGGTGGAGGCACCGATGAAGATGATCTTTTCCGTCGACAGCCGGCCCATCGGCGCCACGGCCGGCGCCTTGCGCGGCGCGCCGCTGCCGGCGGTGCCCGCCCGTGAAGCCGGGGCGAGCCGGTTCACACGCGCTTTCGCGGCACCGCGTATCTTGTCGGCGATGTCATTGCCGAGTTGGCGCAAGCCATCGGCCACGCCGACTTTGGGTTTGGACACGAAGTCCACCGCGCCCAGTTCCAGCGCCTTCATCGTCACGTCGGCGCCGCGGTCGGTCAGCGTGGACACCATCACCACCGGCATGGGCCGCAGGCGCATCAGGCGGGCCAGGAAGTCCAGCCCGTCCATGCGCGGCATTTCCACGTCCAGCGTGATCACGTCGGGGTTCAGCATACGAATCATCTCGCGTGCCACCAGCGGGTCGGCGGCGGCACCGATGCAGACCATATCGGGCTGGCGATTGATGATCTCGGCGAGCAGGCTGCGCACCAGGGCCGAATCGTCCACCACGACAACGGTGGTCTTCTGAATGGTCATGCGGAAATCTCTCGATCAGAAAAGGTCCACCGAGCCACCGCTGGCCACGGTCGGCCTCACGCGGGCGGCTGCGGCGCGCTCTTGGGCGGCAAGGGCTTCGGTATTGGCTGAGGCCAGGCGCTTGACCATGGCTTTGCCGCTGGCCGGCAGAAAGCAGACCTTGCGCGGGTAAATGCCCATCACGTCCTTGCTGACCACGGTGATGCGCTCGGTGCGCAGGTAGTCCAGCACAAAGGCCGTGTTGCGTTCGCCGACGTTGATGCTGTTCATGCCGCTGATGACGGCGCCGCCGCCAAAGACCTTGGCTTCCATCGTCGCCCGGGTGGCGCCGCGCTTGACCATCTCGCCGATCAGCAGGTCCATGGCGAAATTGCCGTAGCGGCCGCTGTCGGCGCCGCCCGCGCCTTCGGGCAGCAGAAAGTGGTTCATGCCGCCGATGCGCTTTTCGCGGTCCCACAGGCAGGCCGCGATGCACGAGCCCAGCGTGGTCATGATGAGGATGTCTTCGTCGAAGACGAAGAACTCGCCCGCCAGCACCTTGACCGCTTCGTTGCGGAAGTGCGCGTCGTAGAAGAAGAACGAGGCCTCGCCGTTCTTGCGCGGCCTGGCCTTCAACCGGTCCAGGCGATCAGGGGTGCCGCGCGCGGCGCTGGCGGTGGCCGGCGCCTCGCGGTGTGCCGGCGCTGCGGCTTGCTGGATGGAAGACATTGGTCGGGATATCGGCGACACGCGGCTGGCCTTGAGTGGCCCGATCAGACGCGTTCATAGACCGTCTTGCCGCGCAGCCTGAACAGTTCGCGCGCCTCGGTGAAGTTCTCGGAGTGCCCAACGTACAGCAGGCTGCCGGGCTTCATCGCCTGGTGCATGCGTTCCAGCACCTTGCGCTGCGTGGGACCGTCGAAATAGATCATCACGTTGCGGCAAAACACCAGGTCGAAGGGCTCACCCAGCGCCGCCCAGCTTGAGCTCATCAGGTTGAAGTTGCGGAATTCGATGTAGCGCGCCAATTCGGGCTTGACGCGGATGTGACCGGCGTTGCTGGCCTTGCCGCGCAAGAAGTGGCGCTTCAGCCTTTCGGGGCTGAGGCCGCGAGCGTCGGCTGCGTACACGCCGCGCTGCGCAGTGGCCAGCACTTTGGTGTCGATGTCGCTGCAGACGATCTTCACTTGCGCCGAGGTACCCAGCGTCTCGGCCACCGTCATGGCCAGCGAATAGGGTTCCTCGCCGGTGGAAGCGGCGTTGCACCACAGGCGGATGGGCTTGGCGGCACGCGCCTTCAGGTCTTCCACCAAGGCATGAAAGTGATGCTCTTCACGGAAGAAGGCCGTCAGGTTGGTGGTCAGGCAGTTGACGAATTCCTGCCATTCGGCTTCGCCTTCGGCGCCACTGGCGCGGGCCAGACTGTCCAGGTAGCTGGCAAAGCCGGTGTGGCTGGTTTCCCGCAGTCGGCGCGAAAGCCGGCTGTAGACCATGGCCTGCTTGCCGTCTTGCAAGCTGATGCCGGCGCGCTGGTAGATGAGCTGGCGCACGCGTTCGAAGTCGGCAGCGGAGAGCTGAAACTCCTGCGCGGGGGCGGGGTTCTTCGCGGCTTGGGGCCTTGCGGTGGCGGCTGCTGTCATGGGGGTCCGGTCGGGCATGTAGCCTGCAGTTTCCTGCCGGAGGCCATCGGCTCAAGCCCGGAGATGGTCAACGGAAGCAGGCCAAATCGAGTGGCGGTGTCGGCTTGCGCCGCTGCTAGACTGCCCCAACTGCATGTCCGGACGGTCCCACACCGCCCCGGGTCGGTGGTTTGCACGATCCAAACTGGCAGCCACAACCTTGGACCACGCCCCGCCCTTGCCCCCTACCGAAAAGGTGACGCTCCAACTGGAACGCGCCCTGCAGTTGCTCGCGCAATCCGGCCAGCAACCGCCGCCCGGCGACCCCAGCAGCCCGGGCTGGATGCAGGCGTTGATCGACGCGCTGGTCGATCTGTCCAGCCGCGACGCCCTGACCGGCCTGGCCAACCGTCGCGCTTTCGAACTGGCGCTGGCCCGTGAAATCGACCGTGTGGCGCGCAGCGGTGAACCGGCGCTGTTGCTGGCCCTGGACATCGACCACTTCAAACGCGTCAACGACAGCTGGGGCCACAGCGCCGGTGATCAGGTCATCAAGGCGGTCGCCCATGCCCTGATCGACAGCGTGCGGCCCATGGACCTGGTGGCGCGCGTGGGCGGCGAAGAATTCGCCATCATCCTGCCCAATTGCGCCAGTGCTTTCGGCGAAACCGTGGCCGAGCGGGTGCGCCGTCGCGTCGAACGCATGCCGGTGCAAATCGCCCTGGCGCAGCAGATTTCGGTCACCGTCAGCGTGGGCGGTGCCTTCGCGCCGCAGTGGGTGCGTTCGACGCCCGCGCTGTGGGTGGAGCGCGCCGACCAACAGCTCTACCGCGCCAAAAGCCAGGGTCGCAACCTCGTGCAACTGGAACCCACAGCGGTGTCGGTTGTCAGCAATGAAGAGCGTCGCCTGCTCTTCGAGACTTTTCAGATCCAGGATCACGAATGACGGCGCCGGAACTTCTCCCCCTTCCCTCTTCCAAAATCATCGCCGTCACCAGCGGCAAGGGCGGTGTGGGCAAGACCTTTGTCGCGGCCAATCTGGCGGCTGCGCTGGCCCGTGCCGGCCGCAAGGTGCTGGTGCTGGACGCCGACCTGGGTCTGGCCAATCTGGATGTGGTGCTGAACCTCTTCCCGAAGATCACGCTGCACGACGTCTTCACCGGCAAGCATTCGCTGCCCGACGCCATGTTGCGCGCGCCAGGCGGCTTCTGGGTGTTGCTGGCCGGCTCGGGCATGGTCGAGTATTCGCGCATGACCGGTGAAATCCGCGACCAGCTGCTGAAGGTCATCAACGAGGTCGAACCGCGCTTTGACCACGTGTTGCTGGACACCGGCGCCGGCATTTCCGACGTGGTGCTCTACACCGTGTCGTTGGCTGGCGAGGTGCTGGTGGTCGTCACCCCCGAGCCCACGTCGCTGACCGACGCTTACGCCACCATCAAGGTGCTGGCCACCACCCAGGGCCGGCGCAAGGTCAGCCTGCTGGTCAACCAGACCCGCAAGCTGGGCGAAGGCCGGGCCGTGCGCCAGCAGTTGCAGCAGGTGGTGGACCGCTATGTCAACCCGACCCTGGACAGCCCGATGCGGCTGGAACTGCTGGGTGATATTCCGTCCGATTCCGCCGTGCGCGAATGCGTGCAGCGGCGCACGCTGATGCTGGATGCGCTGCCCGGCGCGCCGGCCGCCATCGCCATGGTGGCGGTGGCGACACGGATGCTGGCCGAGTGAGCGAAGACGCAACCAGCGCAGCGGCTGCGGCATTGACGCCGTTTGCCCAACTGGGCGGCGAGCCCGGCGTGCGCGCGCTGGTCGACCGCTTTTACGACCTGATGGACCTGGAGCCGCACTACGCCGAATTGCGCGCGCTGCACCCGTCCACGCTGGAAGGCTCGCGCGACAAGCTGTACTGGTTTTTGTGCGGCTGGCTGGGCGGCCCGCAGCTCTACACCGACCGCTACGGCCATCCCAGGTTGCGCGCCCGGCATATGCCCTACCGCATCGCCACGCTGGAACGCGACCAGTGGCTGGCCTGCATGATCCAGGCGATGGACCATTCGGGTGTCGAAGCCGCGCTGGCGCAGAAGCTGGCGGAAGCCTTTTTCGGCACCGCCGACTGGATGCGCAACACCAAAGACGCCGAGGCGCCGACCTGAGCGTTGCGGCAGCGCTTTATTCGGATGCGGGAAGGATGCGTTCCAGCAGGGCGGGGATCTCGCCCACAGGCAGGGGCTTGCTGAAGTAATAGCCCTGCATGTCGGTGCAGCCCTCCGCCCTGATGTGCGCGAGCTGGTCCGTGGTCTCGACGCCTTCTGCCGTGGTCGTTGCGCCAAAGCTGCGCGCCAGGCCGCAAACAGCCCGCACGATGGCAGCGCTGCCTTCACAGGTCGATAGATCGTTGATGAAGGATTTGTCGATCTTGATCTTGCTGAAATTGAAACTGCGCAGATAGCTCAGACTGGAATAGCCCGTTCCGAAATCGTCCAGCGATATCCGAACGCCCAGCCCCCCAAGGCGGCTGAGCAGCGCACAGTTCGCCTCGCTGCCCTGGAGAAATATGGACTCTGTCACCTCCAGCTCCAGCCGGCTGGGCGACAGCCCGGAGGCAGCCAGTGCATCCTCGACCGCGCCAAGCAAAAGGCCGCTCTTGAACTGCGCAGGCGACACATTGACGGCGACGGTGATGTGGTCCGGCCAATTAGCGGCATCCGAACAGGCGCGCCGGAGTATCCAATTGCCGATGCGATCGATCAGCCCGATTTCTTCGGCCAGGGGAATGAAAGAACTCGGAGGCACAAAGCCACGCTGCGGATCGTTCCAGCGGCACAAAGCCTCGAAGCCGTTGATCCGGCCGGACTGCAAATTGGCGAAAGGCTGGTAATGAATTTCCAATGCATCCTGGTCGATGGCGTTGCGCAGAGCAGCCTCCAGGCCCCGACGCTCTTGAGCCAGCTGATCCAGCTGCGGGTCGAAGACCCGGAATCGGCCCCGTCCATCGGCTTTGGCCCGGTACATCGCCAGGTCCGCGGCCCTGAGCAGTTGAGTGCAATCCTGGTAGTTCCCCTCTGCGACGGCAATGCCGATGCTGGCGCCTATCGCAAGATCATGACCATCTACGCTGAATGGCGTTCCCATCAGTTCGATCAAGCGCTTGGCCAGCGCTGTGGCTTCTTTGGGCTGCTCATTGCCGAATTGGATGACGGCAAATTCATCGCCACCCAGCCGCCCGAGCTTGTCGCCTTCCCGAAGGCTGTTTTTCAGGCGCGAGGCCAAGTGTTTGAGCAAGCTGTCGCCGGTCCCGTGCCCGAGCGTGTCATTGATGGTCTTGAAGCCGTCCAGATCGATGAACAGAATCGCCACCTGGCCGCCGTGACGATCCCTGTGAACCAGGGCTTCGTTCAGCTGCTTGTGAAACAGCAAGCGGTTGCCGATGCCTGTCAGCGCATCGTGATGCGCCAGGTGAACGCTGACGGCCTGTGATTGCTCGCGCTGCTCGATTTCGCTTCGAAGTTGCTGATTCGAGTGCACCAGGTCCTGCGTCCGGGCGGCAACCCGGCACTCGAGCACCTCGTTGGCACAGGCAAGCTCCGCATTCATGCGTTGAATCGTCTCCTCGGCGCGCTTTCTGTCCAACTGCGTGATGACGCGGGCCAGCGCGATCGAGAAGTCGACCGGTTTGGTGATGTAGTCGTTGGCGCCGCGGCTCAAGGCATTGACGACGTCCTCGCTCTGGCTCTTCGCGGTCACCATGACGACGGGCAGCGACCCCGCTGAGTGTTGCTCGCGGATGCGCGCCAGAACTTCGAGCCCGGAGAGGTCAGGCATCATCATGTCCAGCAGGACCAGATCGAAGCTTTCACGCTCGATCAGCGCCAGCGCTTCGACGCCCCCGTTGGCCTCGGTCGCGTGGTAGCCGTGACGCTCGAAGCGACGGCGCAGGATTTCGCGGTTTTCGCGGATGTCGTCGACGATGAGCAGCCGCCCCTTGCCGGCTTCAAGGGGGGTGGGCTCTGCGGCCGGTGGCGCGTCGTTGGACGCCGTGTCGGCGCTTCGACGCAGGAATGTCGGGCTGTTGTTCATCATGCGGCGAGCCTCAGGTCTTGCATGCCGGGAACGGCCTGCTCATCGGTCTGGTCATCGGCAGGCTCAGTGGCAGCGCGCGGCTGCCTGGGCAAGCTGACGATGACCGTGGAACCCTGGCCCAGCCGGCTTTCGACGGTCAGATCGCCGCCCATCAGCTGGCAATAGCGATAGGCCAGCGGC
>JAYVBO010000376.1:0-7610 GCA_043750435.1 Betaproteobacteria bacterium
GCTTCAGCGCCGCGCCGCACCACCCGCACCTGCAGGCCCAGCAACGCCAGCAGCGGCTGCAGCGTGCGAGCGATCGGCCCCCAGCCCACGATGACCGCCGTCTGCCCAGCCAGGTCACGCGGCGGGGGTTCGGCTTGCAGCGGCGCCCAGCGCCGTTCACGCTGGGCCGCCATCAATTGCGGGAAGCGCCGGGCCAGCGCCAGCAGGCCGGCCAGCGCCGTCTGCGCCACCACCTGCGCGTTGGCGCCCGACGAGGTGGTGACGGCCACACCCCGTGCGCGAAGTTCGGCGTAGATTGGCCGGTCAGCGCCCGCCGAATGCGTGTGCACCCACTGCAGTTCGGGCGATCGCCGCAGCACGCTGTAGCAGTCGCGCAGCGGCGCATCGGGCACCTGCTTGGTGGACAGGCCGGTAATGTCGCGCGACACAAAGGCCGCGTGCACGGTCTGCGTGGCATCGGCCGCGATGTCTTCCAACGCCAGCAGTTGCAGTGGCTGTCCGTTGGCCGCATCGAACAGATCGGGGCCCAGGCTGTCGCGGACGGCGCGCGACACCAGCACCCGCGCTTCGCCTTGAAATGTCATCCCTGAAAACTCATTCCGCCGTGGCGCCCGATTCACGCACCACGACGCGCCACTTCTCGTATTCGCGCTGCACGAAAGCGGCAAAGGCCTGCGGCGTGCCGCCGGCCGGGTCGGCGCCTTCCTTGACCAGTTGCGCGTCCATCGCCGGCACGCCGATGATCTCGTTCACCGCCTTGTTCAGCGCAGCCACCACCTCGGTCGGCGTGCCCTTGGGGGCAAAGAAACCGAACCAGGAACCGGCCTCGAAACCGGGGTAGCCGCGCTCGGCCACGGTGGGCACGTCGGGCAGCGAACGCGAACGTTTGACGCTGCTGACCGCTATGGCGCGCAGGCTGCCGGCGTCGATTTGCGCCTTCACCGACGGGATGGTGGCGAACATGAACTGCACGCGGCCGGCCAGCAGGTCGCGCAGCGCGTCGGCGCCTTTGTAGGGCACGTGCACGGCCTCGAAACCGGCGCGTTTGGCCAGGATGAAACAGCTCAGGTGGCTGCTGGTGCCGATGCCGGTGGACGAGCAGTTCAGCTTGCCCGGGTTGGCCTTGGCGTAAACGATGAATTCGTCCAGGGTCTTGGCGGGCACGCTGGGGTGCACGACCAGCACATTGGGCACATCGGCGATCTGCACGATGGGCACCAGGTCGGTCAGCGGGTTGTAGGTCAACTTCGGGTAAAGCGTCGGGTTGACGGCGATGGGGCCGACGGAATTGACGATCAGCGTGTAGCCGTCGGCCGGCGCGCGCACCACCGCTTCGGTGCCCAGGTTGCCGCCAGCCCCGGGCTTGTTGTCGATGATGAAAGGCTGCTTGAACTTGTCGGACAACTGCTGGCCCACGCTGCGCGCCAGCAGGTCGGTCGTGCCGCCGGCCGTGAAGGCCACCACCACACGCACAGGTTTGGTGGGCCAGGTTTGTGCGACGGCCGCCGAGGTGAAAACGAGGGTGGCCAGCGCAGCCCAAAGCAGTCGGGTCCTCATGACCGCCACGTCGGATCGAGCCGGTCCAGCTTGCGCAGCAGCGCCGGCCATTCCATCAAGCCGTAAGGCCGGCGCGTGCCGCGCTGGTAGTTGTTCCAGGTGGCTTCCAGCACAGGGGCCGGCACGGCCACCAGCGGCGTGTTGCAGGCCATGGCCGCCAGTTGCGTGTGGCAGGCCAGTTCCAGCCGGTGCGCCCAATTGAAGGCCTCGCCGATGGTGCGGCCCACGGTCAGCGCGCCGTGGTTGCGCAGGATCAGCGCTTCACCGTCGCCCAGATCGGTCAGCAGTGAGGCCTTCTCGGTGTCGTCCAGCACCACGCCTTGGAAGTCGTGATAGCCCACCTTCAGGAAACGCATGGCCGTCTGCGTCATCGGCAGCAGGCCGCAGGCCAGCGCGCTGACCGCCATCGAGGCCCAGCTGTGGGTGTGGATGACGCAGGCCACCTCGGGCCTTGCGGCGTGGATGGCGCTGTGGATGACGTAGCCAGCGCGGTTCACGCCGTAGCCCAGTTCACCGAAATCGGGCGTGGCCAGGATGTTGCCGGCCAGGTCGATCTTGATCAGGCAAGACGGCGTGATCTCCTCGTACATCATGCCGTAAGGGTTGATCAGGAAAGCGCCCGGCTCGCCCGGCACATGGCTGCTGACATGGTTGGCCATCATGTCGCTCATGCCGTACAAATCGACCAGGCGGTAGCAGGCCGCCAGGTCGACGCGGGCCTGCCATTCCTGTGCGGTGCAATGCGGCTGCATCGATGCAAGCTTCACGGCCCTTCCCCCTTCAGGTCTTGTTCGCCAGGCCCAGGCGCTCGATGGTGGCCTTCTCGGTCACGAAACTGTCGCGGGCGAACTTCGTGTAGGTCTCGGTGTTCATGTAGATCACCGTCTGGTCGTATTTGTCGAAGCTGGCCTGCACATTCGGATCGTCCAGCGTGCGTTTGAAGACGTCGTGCAGGGTGCGCGTCAGGCCGGCGTCCATGCCTTTGGGGCCGCACACGCCGAAGGGTGAATCACTGACCGTCTGGTAGCCCAGTTCGTCCAGCGTGGGCACCGTGGGCCAGCGCTTGGTGCGCTTGCTGCCGTAGGTGGCCAGCAGGCGCAGCTTGCCGCTTTCCACCATGGGCCCCCAGCCCGTGGCGTCGCTGGCGGCCATGGTGTGGCCACCCAGAATGGCCTGCATGTTGTCGGCGTTGCCCTTGAAGGGCACGTGGTTCAGCTTGATGCCGGCGCGCTGCGCAAATTCCTCCACCGCCAGGTGCGGGCTGGTGCCGATGCCGGTGCTGCCGTAGCTGAATTCGCCGGGGTGGGCCTTGGCCCACTCGACCACGTCTTTGATGCTCTTGTGCGGCGAATCGGCACGCACCACCAGCCCGAAGGTGTAGCCGGTGAGGCAGGCGATCCAGGTGAAGTCCTTGTTCACATCGAACTGCACCTTCTGCATGTGCGGCAGGCGGAAGACGCCATGCGGCAGTTGGCTCAGCGTGTAGCCGTCAGGCTTGGCGTTGACCAGTTCGACTGCACCCAACACACCACCGGCGCCGGGCTTGTTGTCGACGATGAAGGTCTGCCCCATCAGCTTGCCGGCGCTTTCGGCCAGCGCGCGGATCACCGCGTCGGTGCTGCCACCCGCCGGCCACGGGCAGATGTAGCGGATGGGCTTGTTCGGGTAGGCCTGGGCGTAGGCCAGGCGTGGCAGCGCGATGCTGCCGGCCGCGGCGCCTGCGGCCACGACGATCTGGCGGCGGGTCAGTGGAGTAACGGTGCGGCTCATGCGGGTCTCCTGCAAAAGTAGGCGCAGCACGGGACGGCGGCGCACGGCGGTCATTCTGGCGGGCGCTTCTGCACGCCTGGCCCCTGGCACTACAGGGGTTTCCCGCGTCGGTCGGGCCGCGTCGCAACCTCAATCGGGCTGGATGCGCGCCTCGCGGATCAGCTTCTCGTAGCGGGCCTTTTCACTGGCGATCAGGCTGGACAGGCGTTCGACCGGACCCGGCAGCACTTCGCCGCCGGCACCGTTCAAGCGGTCGCGCACTTCTGGGCTGGCCAGGGCCTTCTGGATCTCGGCATGCAGCCGCTGTGTCACCGCCGGCGGCAGGCCGGCCGGGCCAACGAAGCCGTACCAGACCGAGGCTTCAAAGCCGGCGTAACCCGACTCGGCAATGGTCGGTGCGTCAGGGAAGATGGCCGTGCGTGCGGGGCTCAGCACGGCCAGCACGCGCAGCTTGCCGGCCTTGACATGGGGCAGCACTTCCAGCGCGTTGACGGCCACCGTCTGGATGTGGCCGGCCAGGGTGTCGTTGATGGCCTGCGAACCGCCTTTGTAGGGCACGTGGGTCATGGTGATGCCGGCGGCGCGTTCGAAAAGCTCGATGGCCAGATGCGGTGTCGAGCCGTTGCCCGGCGTGCCGAAGTTGATGCTGCCCGGTTTGGCTTTGGACAGGGCTATCAGCTTGGCGAGGGTCGACATCTCGCTGCCCGCAGCGGCCGCGATGACCACCGGCACGCGGCCGACCAGCGAGATGGGCGTCATGTCCTTGGTCGGGTCGAAGGGCGAAGGCTGGTAAAGCGACGGGTTGGCCGCCACCGCGTTCGCCGCCAGCGCCAGGGTGTAGCCGTCGGGCGGGCTGTCGATCAGGGCACGCATGGCGATGTTGGTGCCGGCACCGGGCCGGTTGTCCACGATGAAGGGCTGGCCCAGCGCGGCCTGCAATTGCTGCGCTATGGCCCGCGCGATGATGTCGACCGCGCCACCCGGGCTGTAGCCCACGATGACTTTCACGGGCTTGGCGGGCCAGGCCGACTGGGCGTGCGCCGTGGACATCCAGCCCGGCGCCAGGCTGGCAGCACCCAGGGCCAACAGCGTGTGGCGGCGCTGCAGATCAGTCAGTTTGGTCATGGCAAGTCTCCGTTGGCGTCATTCAGAACCCAGCCGCAGTTTCGTCGGCAACCGGCGTTCGATGGACCATTTCAGCAGCGCCGCACCCCGGTAAAAACCGTGGGCGAACTTGCTGTAGGGCATGGTGAGAAACAGGGCCATGACCGCGCCCAGGTGCAGGCACAGCAACAGCGGCATGCCGGCGGCCAACAGTGAAAAGCGGGTCAAGGCCAGTAGCAAGCCACTGATGCTGATGCCCAGCAGCAGCGCGATGAAACCCAGGTCCATCGCCTTCTGCGCCGCGTCGCCCTGGCGCGGGTCGCGTCTGAAATTCAGCCAGGCCAGACCGAGAGGGCCCACGATCAGACCGATGCCGCCCAGCGTGCCCAGCATCTTGGGCAGGCTGGTCCATCCGTACGGTGCTGTCCAGCCGAAAACGTAGTGATAGACCGTGGCCACGCTGGTCGCTGCGAAGCACAGCAGGAAGCCATAGAACGTGGCGTGGTGGGCGCGGCGGCGGGCCTGTGACCAGCGGTCGTCTTTGTTGTTGCAACCCTGGCCGTGGCCGCCGTCAAGGTACTTCAGTTTCAGCACGTTCACTGTCGCTTCCTGCACAGCCGGCGCGGTGGCGGCACCTGGCGCTTCGTCGTGCCAGAAGCGCGCCATGCCCAGACCAAGCGCCAAAAAGGCAAAGGCGAAGACCGGCGCGAAGAGGCCAACCATCAGACCGTGCGGGAAGATGGCATAGAAGCTGCCGCCGCTGAGGCTTGCGCCGGTGCTGCCCTTCAAGGCCACCGCCAGCAACAGGAAGAAGGCCAGGCCCAGCCACACTGCCAGCGCCAGCACCAGGCCGTTGCGCTGGTACAGCCGCCCGGCACCGGGCGGCCAGGCGTACTGCGCATAGGTGTGCAGGCGCACGCGGGCCAAGGCCTGAGGCACGTTGACGGCGAATTCATGCGGCGGCGCGTACTGGCAGGCGTGCAGACAGGCACCGCAGTTGTGGCACAGGTTGGCCAGGTAGTGGATGTCAGCCTGCGGAAATTCCAGCCGCCGCGTCATCGCCGGAAAGACCGCGCAATAACTTTCGCAGTAGCGGCAGGCATTGCAGATTTGCAGCACGCGGGCGACTTCGGCCTCGGCAATCAGCGACTCCAGCACCTTCATGCGGCGACCCTGGCGATGGCCCGTGCGGCGGCGGCCGCAGACGCCCCGGCGATGCGCCCAAACACCGTGCCAATGGTCATGCCCACGCCCGCCGTGTAGCCCTTGCCCAGCACATTGCCAGCCATCACTTCGCCGGCGGCAAACAGGTTGGCACTGGCTTGCCTGGCGAACTGCACGGCGGCGCTGTCGTCCACCTTCACGCCCAGGTAGGTGAAGGTCACGCCGGGCTTCAGCGTGTAGCCGAAGAAAGGCGCCGTATCGATAGGCCGCGCCCAGTGCGTCTTGGGCGGCGTCAGGCCTTCGGTGGCGCAATCGTCCAGCACGGCGTGGTCGAAAGTGCCAGGGCGGCAGGCCGCGTTGTAGAGGTTGATGGTTTGCATGAATGCCGCCACCGGCAGGCCCATTTGCTGCGCCAGTTCGGGCAAGGTGTCGGCCTGAACGCCCTTGAAAACAGGCGGCATGAATCGGCCCACCGCCTTGGCGTCGATGATGCTGTGGCCCAGTTGTCCGGCCTGCAGGGCCACCAGGCGGCCCCAGATGGCGTAGCGCTTGGGCCAGAAGTCTTCGCCTTCGTCATAGAAACGCTCACCGGCCTGGTTGACCATGATGCCCAGCGACACGCAGTCCACCCGCGTGACGATGCCCCCGTCGTACAGCGGCGCGCGGGCGTCGATGGCCACCATGTGGGCCTGCGTCGCGTCGCCGATGCGGTCGGCGCCTAGCGCCAGCAAGTCCTTCAGCAGCACGCCCCGGTTGTAGCGGGTGCCGCGGATGGCGAAGTTGTCGGCCGGCCATTCACCGCGTTCATTGCGGCCCCAGGCCTCGCGCAGCCATTCACGGTTGGACTCGAAACCGCCGCTGGCCACGACGCAAGTCTTGGCCGAGATGCGTTCACCGCCCACGAGATGCGCCGCCACGAAGCGGCTGCCGTCGAGCTCCAGATGATCAACTGCGGTGTCGTAGCGCACCGTCACGCCCAGCGCTTGCGCACTGCGGTAATAGGCATTGACCAGGGCTTTGCCGCCGCCCATGAAAAACGCATTCGTGCGGCTGAGGTGCAGCGTGCCCGACAGCGAAGGCTGGAAGTGCACGCCGTGGCGGCGCATCCAGTTGCGGCAGGTGGCGCTTTCGTGGATGACGCGGCGGGTCAGCGCTTCGGTGGTCAGACCGCCGGTCACCTTCAGCAGGTCCTGCCAGAACTCTTCCTCGGGGTAGGCCTCGGTCAGCACCTCTTGCGGCGCGTCGTGGCTGCAGCGGATGTTGCGCGTGTGCATGCTGTTGCCACCGCGCCATTCGCGCGGCGCGGCTTCCAGCAGCAGCACCGAGGCACCGGCCTCGCGGGCCACCAGCGCAGCGCACAGCGCGGCGTTGCCGCCGCCGATGACGAGCACGTCGGGCACAGGCACCAAGCTCAAGGTGGCCAGGTGGCGGGTGGTCTTCACGGGCGGTGTCTCCAGCCGCTGGCGGCGCTGCGGCCGTGCGAACTGTAGGCCGGCAAGGCGAGCCCGCACCGGTCTGGCCACGCGCCGTGGCGTGAAGGCCCCTTCACGCCACGTGAAGGCGCGCGCCGGGCCAGTGGCCCTGGTTGACGCGTTCGCGGGCCACGTCAGCCAGCACCACGCGGGCCGCCAGCGCGGCTGGCGAGAGTTCGTCGTCCGACACGCTGACCAGCAGGTTGGCGCGGCTGGCGTCGCGGTCGGCCACCACCCGCACGGTCAGGCAGCCGGCATCGACGCGGGCGATGGCCGCGCCCGGCTGCACGGTGGCGCCCAGGCCGGCGCGCACGGCGTCCATCAACATCGTCAAGGAGTCGATCTCGGCCACCACCTGCGGCTGCACGCGCGCAGCGGCAAAGGCGGCGTCCAGCGTGCTGCGCAAACCGTGTGGGCCCGAGGGCAGGATCAGCGGCAGGTCGCGCAGCGCCGACAGGCGCACCGGCCCGCCCGCCTTCAATCCGGGCAGGCCCTTCGCGGCAATCACGAAGAGGCGTTCGTCCAGCAGCGGCAGCACGCTCC
>JAYVBO010000377.1:0-16713 GCA_043750435.1 Betaproteobacteria bacterium
CTTCGCCCAGATGCTGGGGCCGGGCTCCATGACGGGACAGGCCTGCACCATCGCCGATTGGCAGCGCCTGATCCACCCCGACGACCACGCCGCCCGGCAACAGCAGTTGCAGCAGCACTTCGATGGCGCTGCCGAGACCTACGAGGCCGCATACCGCATGCGCCACAGCGACGGCGGCTGGCGCTGGGTGCGCGACCGCGGCCGCGTCGTCAGCCGCACCGCCGACGGCCTGCCGCTGACCATGCTGGGCACCCACGACGACATCACCGCGCTGAAGGAAGCCGAACAGGCCAGCTCGCGCCACGACGAATTGATGCGCGCGCTTTTCGAACTGTCGCCGCTGGGTCTGCAGTTGCTGAACATAACCGAGCGCAAGGTGGTGGCCGTGAATGGCGCGCTGGTTCAGCTGACCGGCTACCCCCGCGAAGACCTGATGAGCCACGGCGGCCGTGACCGCTACACCCCGGACTCACTCCCCCTGCGCGACCGCTTCTTCGCCGATGCCCTGCGCCAGGACCGCTGCGGGCCGACCGAAGTGACTTACGTGCACCGGTCGGGTCGGCTGCTGAACCTGCTGCTCAACGGCGTGCGCGTCAATGACGGGCACGGCAAGCATTTTCTGTGGCTGAGCGTGGCCGACGTGACCGAGAGGCACACGATGGAGCGCGCGCTGCGCGCCAGCGCCCACGAAGACGGGCTCACCGGTCTGCTCAACCGCAGTGCACTGCATGACGCGCTGCAGCGGCAGATCGACCAGCAGCGTGCGGCGCCGGGCGCCGGCCTGGCGGTGTTCTTCCTCGACTTCGACCGCTTCAAGATCGTCAACGACACCCTGGGCCACAAGGCCGGCGACGAACTGCTGCGCGCCATCGCCCAGCGCCTGCGCGGCGTGGCCGCAGCGCGCGCGGCCGCAGGCACCGAACAGGCCTGGACCGTGGCCCGCTGTGGCGGCGACGAGTTCGTCATCGTGGTGCCCGGCGCCGTCACCAGCAGCGGTGCCAGCAACGCTTGCGCCGAGGCGCAGGCTGTGCTGTTGGCGCTGGCCGCGCCCTACACCGTGCGCCAGCAGCCTTTGCATTCCAGCGCCAGCATCGGCATTGCGCTGTGGCACGCCGGCATCGACTCGGCCGACGACATGCTGCGCGACGCCGACACCGCCATGTACGAAGCCAAGCGCGCGGGGCGCGGTATGGCCGTGCTCTTCGACGACACCATGCGTGCGCGCCTGACGCGGGCCGCCGTCATCGAAACCGAATTGCGCCATGCCGTGGACCGCGGCCAACTGGAAGCCGTCTACCAACCCATCGTCGACCTGGAAAGCGGGGTCATGACCTCGGTGGAAGCGCTGATGCGATGGCAGCACCCGGAACTGGGTGCGGTGTCGCCGACGGAGTTCATTCCGGTGGCCGAAGAGTCGGGCCACATCCGTGTGCTGGGCGAGTGGATCCTGCGCACGGCCTGCCTGCAATGGACCGCCTGGCAACATGAAAACCCGGCCCTGGCGCCGGCCACCATGAGCGTCAACCTGTCGCGCGAACAGGTCACGCTGGGCGGCCGCGTCATCACCCTGGTGCGCGAAGCGCTGGCCGCTGCGAACATGCCGCCGCAGGCGCTGCAGTTGGAAATCACCGAGCGCGAGGTCATGAAGAACCCCGAGCAGGCGCGGGCGCTGCTGCAGGAACTCAGCGCCATGGGCGTCAAGCTGGCGATGGACGACTTCGGCACCGGCACTTCGTCACTGGGCTGCCTGCGCGACTACCCCTTCGACACCATCAAGATCGACAAGAGCTTCGTCACCAACGTCTGCCGCGACCGCCATGTGCTGGCCGTGGCCCACGCCACCGTCAACGTCATCGAGAACCTGGGCATGGTCAGCGTGGCTGAGGGCATCGAAGACCCCGCCGAAGTGGCCGTGCTGCAGGCCATGGGCTGCCGCTACGGCCAGGGCTACCTCTTCGCGCGGCCGATGGCCGCCGACGCTCTGCTGGCGGCCATGGCCAACGGCGGCTACTGAAGCGGCCGGCGGGCTGACCGCCATCGGCTATCGTGCCGCGCCAACGCCCCACCGCGACAGCCCGTCATCCCGTTTGACCACACCCCCGCTGCTCAGCCTCACCGACCTGCGCGTCAGCCTGCCCACGCCCGAAGGCCCGGTGCAGGCGCTGCGCGGCCTGAGCTTGCGGCTGCAGCGAGGACAAAGCTTGGGGCTGGTGGGCGCTTCAGGCTGCGGCAAGTCCATGACCGCGCTGGCCGTGATGGGCCTGCTGCCCGAGGGCGCGCGCCTCACCGGCACCCTGCAACTGGACGGCACCGAGCTGAGCACGCTCAGCGAGGCGCAGTGGTGCCGCTTGCGCGGCCGCCGCTTGGCCATGGTCTTCCAAGAACCGATGAGCGCGCTGAACCCGCTGCACCCCATAGGCCGCCAGGTGGCCGAGCCGCTGCGCCTGCATCAAGGGCTGTCGGCCGCCGCCGCGCGGGCCGAGGCGCTGCGCCTGCTGAACCGGGTGCAACTGCCACAGGCCGCGCAGCGCCTGGGCGCCTACCCGCACCAGTTGTCGGGCGGCCAACGCCAGCGCGTGCTGATCGCCATGGCCCTGGCCTGCGGGCCCGAACTGCTGATCGCCGACGAGCCCACCACCGCGCTGGACACCGTGGTGCAGCGCGAGGTGCTGGCGCTGATCCAGCAACTGGTGCGGGAAGACAGTATGGCCCTGCTGCTGATCAGCCACGACCTGGGCGTGATGGCCGACCACGTGCAAGACGTGCTGGTGATGGTCGACGGTGCGGCCGTTGAGTACGGCCCGACGGCGCAGGTGCTGGCGCGGCCCGAGCACCCCGAGACCCGCGCGCTGCTGGCCGCGCGGCCGCGGCTGCGCCACCACCCAGCGGGCGCAGCGTCGGCCAGCGCAGCATCAACATGAACCCGCCGCTGCTGGTCGTCGACCAAGTGGCCCAGTCCTACACGCTGCCACGCAGCCACTGGTTGAAGCCGGCACCACAGCTGCAGGCGCTGGCCGGCGTCAGCTTCACCCTGCAGGCCGGGCGCAGCCTGGGGCTGGTGGGCACCTCAGGCTCGGGCAAGAGCACATTGGCCCGCCTGGTGATGGCGCTGGACAAGCCCAGCGCCGGCACGGTGAGCCTGCTGGGGCAAGACCTGCACCGCCTGAGCGCTGCCGGCCTGCGCGCCGCGCGGCGCCAGTTCCAGATGGTTTTTCAGGACCCCTACGGTTCACTGGACCCGCGCCGCAGCGTGCTGCAAACGGTGGCCGAACCACTGGCCGTGCTGCTGGGCGCCGGGCCGGCCGAGCAGCGCGAACGCGCCGCCGAAGCACTGCACGCCGTGGGCCTGCGCGCGGCCGACGGTGCGCGCTACCCGCATGAGTTTTCGGGCGGCCAGCGCCAGCGCATCGCCATCGCCCGCGCGCTGATCACGCGGCCCGCGCTCATCGTGGCCGACGAACCCGTCAGTGCGCTGGACATGGGCGTGCAGGCCCAGGTGCTGGACCTGATGCAAGACCTGCAGCAGCGCTACGGCATGGCCTATCTGTTCATCAGCCACGACCTGGCGGTGGTGGACCGGGTCTGTGACGAGGTGCTGGTGCTGCAGCACGGCCGCATCGTCGAACAAGGCCCGCCCGCGCGCCTGTTCAGCGCGCCGCAGCACGCCTGCACGCGGGCACTGCTGGCGGCCATACCGGGCGCCGGTTTCGGCTTCGGCTTCGCGCAGAATGAATCGGCACCACCGTCCACCCGCCCATCCGAAAGCCCACCGCCATGACCCTGACCCGCCGCCGCGTCACCCACCTCATCGCCGGTCTGCCGGTGTTGGCCAGCGCGCTGCCCGCCGCGGCCCAGGCCCGCAAGGACAGCCTGGTGCTGGGCATGGCGCTGGAGCCGCCCGGCCTGGACCCGACCGAGGCGCCCTCGGCGGCCATCGGCGAGATCGTCCACTACAACATCCTGGAAGGCCTGACCAAGATCGAGATGGACGGCGCCGTGACGCCGCTGCTGGCTGAAAGCTGGCGCGTCGCCGAGGGCGGCAAACGCGTCACCTTCGTGCTGCGCAAAGGCGTCCACTTTTCAGACGGCAAGCCCTTCAACGCCCAGGCCGTGAAGTTCAGCTTCGAGCGCGCCAAGGCCGCAACCAGCACCAACAAGGGCAAGAAAAACCTGTTCGACAACATCCAACTCCTGGACCTGACTGAGCCCGGCAGCGTGACCCTGGTGCTGGCCCAGCCCGACGCTCTGCTGCCCTTCCGCCTGGGCGAGAACACCGCCGTCATCCTGCACCCCGACAGCGCCGCCAAGGCCGCCACCCATCCGGTGGGCACCGGCCCCTACAAGCTGGACAGCTGGAACAAGGGCAGTTCGGTGACCCTGGTGAAGTGGGACGGCCACCGCGATGCCAGCAAGGTCGCGTTGAAGAAAGTGGTGTTCCGCTTCATCGACGACCCGGCCGCGCAAGTGGCCGCGCTGCTGGCCGGCGACGTCGACGCCTTCCCGCGCTTTTCGGCGCTGCCGGCGGTCAAGCAGTTGCAAAAGGACAAGCGCTACACGGTGCAGATCGGCAGCACCTCGGGCAAGGGCATCCTGGCCATCAACAACAAGCGCAAGCCTTTTGACGACGTGCGGGTGCGCCGCGCACTGGCCCACGCCATCGACCGCAAGGCCTTCATCGCCGGCGCTGAAGAAGGCCTGGGCACGCCCATCGGCAGCCACTTCGTGCCCAACGTGCTGGGCTACCAGGACCTGACCGCGGTGACACCCTACGACCCCGCCAAGGCGCGCGCGCTGCTGAAGGAAGCCGGCGTGGTGACGCCGCTGAAGGTGACGCTGACGCTGCCGCCGGTGGCCTACGCGCGCAAGGGCGGCGAGATCATTGCGGCGCAGCTGGCCCAGGTGGGCGTGGTCGCGAAGATTGAAAACGTCGAGTGGGCGCAGTGGCTGGCCGGCCCCTTCAAAGGCAACTTCGAGCTGACCATCATCAACCACGTCGAACCGCTGGACTACGCCACCGCCTACGCCGACCCCAACTACTACTTCGGCTACGACAGCGCCGTCTTCCGCGGCCTGGTGGCCACCCTGGCCGCCACCAGCGACTACAAGGAAAAGGCCAGGCTGTGGCGCGACATCCAGCGCCAGCTGGCCATCGACGCGGTGAACGTCTTCATCTGGAACCCGGCCCAGGTGGCGGTGTTCAAGCGCGGCCTGCGCGGGGTGTGGAGCAGCTCGCCCATCGCCGCCAACGACCTGGCCGCCGTGAGCTGGGCGCCGGCGGCGGTGAAGTCATGAGCCGGGCCACCATCCAACGCTTCTATGCCGCCTTCGCAGTGCTGGACGCCGACACCATGGCCGCTTGCTACGCACCCGACGCCCAGTTTGAAGACGAGGTCTTCACGCTGAACGGCGCGCGCGAGGTGGGTGGCATGTGGCGCATGTTGTGTGCGGCCACGAAGTCCAGGCCGGCTGCGCTGGCGCACTGGAAGCTGGCAGTCAGCGCCGTCACCGAACGCAGCGCCCACTGGGACGCGCACTACCTGTTCTCGGCCACTGGCCGCACGGTGATCAACCGCATCGACGCCGCCTTCGAGTTCGACGCGCAGGGCTTGATCGTCAAGCACAGTGACCGCTTCGACTTCTGGGCCTGGTCGCGCCAGGCCCTGGTCGCGCCGGGTTGGTTGCTGGGCTGGACGCCCTTGCTGCGCAACAAGGTGCGCAAGCCAGCGGCCGCCAACCTGCAACGTTTCCTGGCCCCACGCTGACCATGCCGGCGCTGCACGAGCAGGGCGCCGCGCAACTGGCGCGGGCCTACGCGGCCGGCGAACTGTCGCCTGTGGATGTGGCGCAGGCCGTCGTCGCCCAGGTGCAGCGCTGCGAACCGCAGCTGCACGCCACCTGGGCTTTTGATCCGACCGAAGCGTTGACAATGGCGCGTGCCAGCGAGGCGCGCTGGCGGCAGGGCCGCGCACGCGGGCCGCTGGACGGCGTGCCAGTGACGATCAAGGAAAACATCGCCACGAAAGGCGTGACCATGCCGCTGGGCAGCGCGGCCAGCCTGCTGGTGCCGGCCACGGCCGACGCCCCGCCGGCCGCCCGCCTGCGTGAAGCCGGTGCGGTGTTCGTGGCCCGCACGACCATGCCCGACTACGGCATGTTGTCGTCGGGGCTGAGCAGCTTCCACGCGCTGGCCCGCAACCCCTGGGACCTGAGCCGCACGCCGGGCGGCAGCAGTGCCGGCGCGGGCGCGGCCGCCGCCGCCGGCTACGGACCCATTCACTTGGGCACCGACATCGGCGGCTCCATCCGCCTGCCCGCCACCTGGTGCGGCGTGGTCGGCTTCAAGCCCAGCGACGGCCGCGTGCCCATCTTCCCGCCCTACACCGGCCGCGCCTGCGGGCCGCTGACCCGCACGGTGGCAGATGCCGCCATCGCGATGGCCGTGCTGAGCCGGCCCGACACCCGCGATGCCACCAGCCTGCCGCCGCAAGACTTGGCATGGACGGACCTGCCTGAAGACCCGCAGCAAACGGTACACGGCCTGAAGATCGCCCTGCTGATGGACGCCGGCTGGGGTCTGCCACTGCACCCCGAAGTGGCCGCTGCCGTGCAGGGCGCGGCGCAGCTTTTGGCTGCTGCCGGCGCTATCGTCACACCATTGGCCGGCTTCACGACCCGTGCCATGGCCGACGGCATCAACGGTTTCTGGCGCATGCGTTCGTGGCTGGACATCTCGGCCTTGCCCGATGAACGGCAAGCACAGGTGCTGCCCTATATCCGCGACTGGGTGGCCGCCGCCAGCGGCTACAGCGCCGCGCAACTCTTCCAGCACCACAGCCAGTTCGCGGCCCTGCGCGACGCGGCCGTGGCGGCCTGCGCGCCCTTCGACTTCGTGATTTCGCCGGTGGCGCCCGACGTGGCCGGCGCCGCTGAAGCCCCCAGCCCGACCGGCGACCCGCTGCGCGCGATGGAACACATCGCCTACACCCTGCCCTTCAACATGAGCGGCCAGCCGGCCATCAGCCTGCCCTGCGGCTTTGATGCCGCCGGCCTGCCCATCGGCCTGCAAATTGCCGGCCGCCGGCATGACGATCTGGGCGTGCTGCGCCTGGCGCGGGCCTGGGAATTGCTGCGGCCCGCAGGCTGGATTCGGCCCTGGCCCGCACAGGGCGGTTGAAGCCGGCGCGGCCTGACCGCAGCCGGCCGTCGCGCGACCGCGCTACATTGCGCCCCATGTCGAACACCGACGTCCGTGGCAACCCCAGCAGTTGCTGTTCACGGGCCGCACACACCGCGGCCGAGAGCGCGCTGTGGCGGATGATGTCCTTCTACGACACGCCGTTGGCCGATCTGGACACCGCCATCGCCGAGGCGCCGGGCTGGGCCTTGCCACATGTCATGAAGGCCGGCTTCTTGCTGAGCCTGACCGAGCCGGCCCTGCTGGCCGAAGCCCAAGCCCACCTCGGCCTGGCCCGCGCGCTGACGAGCGACGCCACACCGCGCGAACGCGCCCACTTGGCTGCCGTGCAGCTGCTGCTGGAAGGCCGCTGGCACCAGGCCTGCGCCATCTGGGACGAACTGCTGATCGAACACCCGCGTGACGCCCTGGCCTTGCAGTGGGCGCAGCTGTGGGACTTCTACCGGGGCGACGCCGCCGGCCTGCGCCAGCGCCCCGCACGCGCCCTACCCGAGTGGGACGAGGCCGACCCGCTGTACGCGCATGTGCTGGCGCTGCACGCCTTCGGCCTGGAAGAAAGCAACCTCTACCCGCAGGCCGAAGAAGCCGGCCGACGCGCGCTGGCGCTGAACCCGCGCGCGCCCTGGGCGGTGCACGCGGTGGCCCATGTGATGGAGATGCAGGGCCGCTTTGAAGAAGGCTCGGCCTGGCTGCGTGCACACCAGGCGGTCTGGGCCGAGGGGAATGGCTTCAGCACGCATCTGTGGTGGCACAAAAGCCTGTTCCGCCTGGAAGCCATGGACCTGGCCGGCGTGCTGCGGCTGGTGGACGCCCACCTCAGCGGCCCGCCGCTGCAAGTGACGCTGCAGCGCGTGGACGCCGCCGCCATGCTGTGGCGCCTGCACCTGCTGGGGCAGGACATGAGCGCCCACTGCCAGGCTTTGCTGGCCGGCTGGGACCTGAACGCCGCCCACCCCGCGCTTGCCGGCCACTACGCCTTCAACGACGTGCACGCCGTGCTGGCCATGCTGGGCGCGGGCGACCTGCACGGCGCCGAAGCCTGGCTGGCGCGCTGCGCCGAACGCGCGCTGGACGCCGAAGACGCGCGCCGCACCAACCACCTGATGGCCCGCGAAGTGGGCCTGCCGCTGATGCGTGGCCTGCTGGCGCTGGCCCGTGGTGATGCCGACAGCGCGGTCGACCTGATCTACCCGGTGCGCCGCGTGGCCCAGCACTTCGGCGGCAGCCACGCGCAGCGCGACCTCATCGACCAGACCCTGCTGGCCGCCGCCGCCCAGGGCAACCGCCGCGCCGTGGGCCGCGCCCTGCTGAACGAACGCCGCATGGCCAAAGCGCAGACGCCGCTGACCCGGCATTGGCAGGAAAAGCTCAGCCCCGACACCGAAGTGCGCGCCTGAAGGGCTGCGCCCACAACGGCCACCGCAACCTCAGCCTCACAGGTCACCGCATGTCTGACTACAGCGCCCAACTGGCCTGGCAACGCCAGCCGCAAGAAGCCTTCACCGACAAGCACTACAGCCGCAGGCACAGCCTGCGCTTTGATGGCGGCGCGGAAGTGGCGGGCTCATCGGCCGTCAGTTCGGTGCCCTTGCCGCATTCGGACCCGTCGGCGGTGGACCCGGAAGAGATGTTCATCGCCTCGCTGTCCAGCTGCCATCTGCTGTGGTTTCTGGCGCTGGCCGCCCAGGCCGGTTTTGTGGTCGACCGCTATGACGACGAAGCCGTCGGCACGCTGGCGAAAGACGCGCGCTGCCGGGTGGCCATGACGGTGGTGACACTGCGCCCGCGCGTCGCCTTCAGCGGCACGCGCCAGCCCAGCGCCGCCGAACACCAAGCCCTGCACCACGCGGCGCACGAGCGCTGCTACATCGCCAATTCGGTGTTGACCGACGTGCGCTGCGAAGCACTGCTGGCCTGACCCACGCCCACCGCGAACACGGGGGCTTGAAGGCGCCGCCACCGCGCCCAGATCAAAGAGGTGATTGCCTCCGTGCTCGGCCCCTTGTTGTTCTTCGTCGCCCTGGCCCTGGCCGCAGCCGCCTGGTTAGTGGGCCCGCCGCTGCTCCAGGCGCTGCGCCGCGAGCGCATACGCCGCCAGCCGTTTCCGGCGGCCTGGCGCGACATACTTCGCCGCCGCATGCCGGCCTACGCGCGCCTGCCGGCCAACCTGCAATTGCAATTGAAGAAGCACACCCAGGTGCTGCTGGCCGAGAAACCATTCATTGGTTGCGCGGGGCTGACTGTCACCACGGAAATGCGCGTGCTGATTGCCGCGCAGGCCGCGCTGCTGCTGCTGAACCGCCGCGCCGACTACTACCCCAACTTGCGCCAGGTCCTGGTCTACCCCGGGGCTTTCGTGGTGGACCGCAGCACCGCTGACGGCAGCGGGTTGACCCACGACACACGGCGCGCCTTGTCGGGTGAATCGTGGCAGCAAGGACAAGTGCTGCTGAGTTGGGACGATGTGTTGGGCGGCGCCGCCGACCCGGCAGATGGCCACAACGTGGTCATCCACGAATTCGCCCACCAATTGGACCAGGAACGCGGCCGCGCCAATGGCGCGCCGTGGCTGGGCCGGCGCGAAGCCTATGCCCGTTGGGCGGCGGTGATGGGCGCTGAATTCCACGCACTGCAGCAGCGTTTGGCGCGCGGCGAAACCGGCGTGATTGACGCTTATGGCGCCACCGACCCGGCCGAGTTCTTCGCCGTCATCAGTGAACACTTCTTTGAACAGGCCGCATTGCTGGCCGCCGCCCACCCGGCTTTGTTTGGCGAACTGGTGTTGTGTTACCGCACCGACCCGCTGAATTGGTGATGCAAGGCGTTGCGTTAGCGATACCGAATTCAGGCAATTGAACGTGAATTCGAGTTTGAATTCGAATTCTGGTGATAATCCAATTCGGGATTGATGCGGACCGTGCCGTCCACAGACATCAACTCACAGGCAATACAGCGGCAACCCGTTGCCACTGCTTGCAGGGAGTTTCCATTCAATTGAACACCACAGCCATGACCAAAACCTACGCCCAAATCGTCAAGCAGATCGAAGTGCTGAAGCAGGATGCCGAAAAGATCCGGCGCAAGGAAGTTGAAGGCGTCGTTGGCCGCATCCGCGAAGCCATCGCCGTTTACAACCTGTCGGCCGAAGACCTGGGTTTCGGCAGCAAGAAGCCCAAGGCTGCCGCCGGCAAGACCGTGGCCAAGCAGGTGAAGCGCCGTGGTGCCAAGGCCGCCAAAGCCCCGGCCGAAGTGAAGTTTCGCAATGAAGCTGGCGGCACCTGGGGTGGCCGTGGCAAGCGCCCGCAATGGCTGCGTGACGCTTTGGCCGGCGGCAAGACGCTGGCCGATTTCGCCGTCAAGTAATTCGGTGCGAACGCCCTAGCGCGTTCGCGCCTGTCGCACGGCGCTTTCCCAGTCGGCCATTTTCTCGGCCGCCCGGGCACGTGTCAGGGTCGGCATGAAACGCCGCTGTTCGCCCCACAACGCCGCCAATTCGGCTTCGTCGCGGTAGACACCGGTGGCCAAGCCGGCCAGATAGGCCGCGCCCAATGCCGTGGTTTCGGTGACTTGCGGGCGCACCACGGGCAGGCCCAGCATGTCGGCCTGGAATTGCATCAACAGGTCGTTGACGCAGGCCCCGCCGTCCACCCGCAATTCGGTGATGGCCGCCGCGTCACCGGCCATCGCCTGCAACAGCGCCGCTGTTTGAAACGCAATGCTTTCCAGCGCCGCCCGCGCAATGTGGGCTACGGTGCTGCCGCGCGTCAGGCCGACGATGGCGCCGCGCGCATTGGCGTCCCAATACGGCGCGCCCAGGCCGGTGAAAGCCGGCACGAAGAACACGCCGCCGCTGTCGGGCACGCTGGCGGCCAGGCCTTCGATGTCGCTGCTGTTCTGTATAGCGCCCAGGCCGTCACGCAACCACTGCACCACCGCGCCGCCCACGAACACGCTGCCTTCCAGCGCGTATTGCGGCGCGGCCGTGGTTTGCGCCGCGGCGGTGGTCAGCAGGCCGTGGTTCGATGCAGCGAATTGCCCGCCGGTGTGCATCAGCATGAAGCATCCGGTGCCGTAGGTGTTCTTGGCCATGCCGGCCGTGAAGCAGGCCTGACCGTAAAGCGCGGCCTGCTGGTCGCCGGCCATGCCGGCGATGGCGATGGCCGGGCCGAACAGCGTGGTCTCGCCGTACACATGGCTGGACGGCCGCACCGCCGGCAACACGCGGTCGGGCACCTGCAGGGCCTGCAGCAATTCGCTGCTCCAGCGGTTGCTGCGGATGTCGAACAGCATGGTGCGCGAGGCATTGCTCACGTCGGTGGCGTGCACGCGGCCTTCGGTCAGCTTCCACAGCAGCCAACTGTCCATGGTGCCGAAAGCCAATTCACCGGCTTCGGCGGCTGCCCGTGCGCCGGGCACATGGTCCAGCAACCAGCGGATCTTGGTGCCGCTGAAATAGGGGTCGATGACCAGGCCGGTGGCCGCACGCACGGTGTCGCCCAGCCCTTGTTCGCGCAATGCCACGCACAGCGGTTCGGTGCGCCGGTCTTGCCAGACGATGGCGCGGTGCAGCGGCATGCCGGTTCGGCGGTTCCACAGCAGCGTGGTTTCGCGCTGGTTGGTGATGCCGATGGCGGCAATGTCGTTGGCGCTGATGCCGGCCCGTTCGATGGCCTCTTGCGCGGTGGCGAACTGGCTGCGCCAGATCTCGTCGGCGTCGTGTTCCACCCAACCGGGTTGCGGGTAATGCTGGGTCAATTCGCGTTGCGCCATGGCGCAAATGCGGCCCTGCTTGTCGAAGACGATGCTGCGCGAACTGGAGGTGCCCTGGTCCAGGGCCAGCAAGTAACTCATGCCAGGGCCTCGTCGAGCACTTCCACCCAATGCCGCACCGGCGTGGTGGTGCCGCTTTGCAGGTGCTGGATGCAACCCACATTGGCGCTGACGATGACCTGCGGCGACTGCGCCGCCGACGCCAGCAGATGGCCCAGCTTGCGGTCACGCAATTGGTAAGACAGTTCGGGCTGCAGCACGCTGTAGGTGCCGGCCGAGCCGCAGCACAAATGGCTTTCGCTGGCCGCCAGGCTGACCTCGAAACCCAATTCGCGCAGCCCGCCTTCCACGCCGCCGCGCAGCTGTTGCCCGTGCTGCAAGGTGCAGGGCGGATGGAAGACCAGGTTGTTGAAGCGCCGCGTGCCGGCCAGCCGGGGCTTCAGCAGCGGCAACAATTCGGGCAGCAATTCGCTCAGGTCGCGGGTCAGGGCACTGACACGGGCGGCCTTGTCGGCGTAGTCGGGGTCGTGGGCCAGCGCGTGGCCGTAGTCCTTCACCGTGGCGCCACAAGCGCTGGCGTTCATCACGATGGCTTCGACCTTGCCTTCTGAGGTCAGGCCTTCAACCAGCGGCCACCAGGCGTCGATGTTGCGCCGCATGTCGGCCAGGCCACCTTCGCTGTCGCTGAGGTGGGTGCGCACGGCGCCGCAGCAGCCGGCACCGTCGGCCACCAGGGTCTGGATGCCGGCGGCGTCCAGCACGCGCGCGGTGGCGCTGTTGACGTTGGGCATCATGGCCGGCTGCACGCAGCCTAGCAGCATCAGCACCTTGCGCGGGTGCGTGCGCTGCGGCCAGCGGTGCGCGGCCGCGCCGCTGGGCGCTGGCACCTTGTTCTTCAGCGCGGCGGGCAGCAGCGGGCGCACCCATTGGCCCAGCTTCATGGCCGGGCCGAACAGCGGCGAGGTCAGGCCTTCTTTCAGCAACCAGCGCACCGCGCGTTCGGCCTTGGGGCGCTCAACCCGTTCATCGACCAGCTTGCGGCCGATGTCCACCAGCGCGCCGTATTGCACGCCGCTGGGGCAGGTGCTTTCGCAATTGCGGCAAGTCAGACAACGGTCCAGATGCTGCTGCGTCTTGCGCGTGACGGGCGCGCCTTCCAGCATCTGCTTCATCAGGTAGATGCGGCCACGTGGGCCGTCCAGCTCGTCGCCCAGCAGTTGGTAAGTGGGGCAGGTGGCGGTGCAGAAGCCGCAATGCACGCATTTGCGCAGAATGGCCTCGGCCGCTTCGCCGTCGAGCGTGCCTTTGAATTCGGGTGCGAGTTGGGTTTGCATCAGGCCAATTCGTAGGACAGGATCCAGTAGTGGGGGTGGGCCAGCCACTGCGGCGCGCGCGCTCGCGGGCCCAGCATCGCAATGGCTTGTTCGGCCGTCGGAAAGTTCTTCAGCACTTCGTGCACGCTGCCGTCGTCGAGGCTGCGGTTCTGGTAGGTATTGCCGTGCACGTCTTCGCGCGACAGCGGCGTGCTGCTTTGCGAGACGTAGCTGTTGTCCAGCATCACCACGCGCGCGCCGGGCCGCAGGCGGGCGTGCAGCGTGTCCAGCCACGCCGGCAGCGTTTGCAGCGGCACATGGCTCCACCAACAGCCGGCGAATGCGGCGTCGAAAGTGCGACCACCCAATTCGGCCATCGAATAGGCATCGACGGTGGCGAATTGCACGCAGGCCGGCAGCGCCTTCGCGCGCGCAACGGCCATGGTTTCGGGGTTCAGGTCGGTAGCCAGCCAGGCCCGCGCGTCGCGCGCGCCGGGGGCTGTCCACCAGCCGGTGCCGCAGGCTATTTCCAGCACGTCGCGGCCCGCGAACTGCGTGGGCAGCCAGGCTTCCATGGCGCGCAAATCGGTCTGCCGTTCGGGCTTGAAATAGACGCGCTCGTAATAGGCCGCGCGCTGCGCGTAATAGGCGCGCATGTCTTCGACAACGGCCGGCGTGGCGCTCATGCAGCGGCCCCCAGACGGCCTGGGTTGAAGATGCCGTCGGGGTCGAAGGCGCGTTGCAGGTTTTGCTGGATACGGTCGATCGGCGGCGCCAGCGGCGCGAACACGCCGGCCGTCTTGTCGCCGCTGCGGAACAGCACTGCGTGGCCGCCCGCAGCCTGCGCCACGTCGCGCAGCACCGAGGCCGGCGCACTGGTGCAGATCCAGCGTTGCGCGCCGCCCCATTCCAGCAGTTGTTCGCCCGACAGCTTCAGCGGCGCGGCGGTGGCCGGCACCGACAAGCGCCACAAGCTGGCGCCGGCCTCTACCGCCTTGGCCGCGCCGATGAAAAATTCGTCGCGGTGGTCACGCAGGCCGGTCCAGAAGCTGTGGGCCAGCGCGGCATCGACAGGCTCGCCGCCGATGGACTTGGCCGCCGCCGACACCGCCGCCACGGCGCCCGACAAGCGCAGCACCAGCATGCCGTCCCACCAGGCGCTGGCGTTCAGCGGCAGCGGCTGGCCGCCCCATTCGTTGAGGCGGCGAATGGCGGCCGCCTGCTCGGCTTCCAGACGCAGCGTCAGCGTGGACGGCGCCACCGGCAGCACCTTCAGCGAAACCTCGCAGATCACGCCCAGCGTGCCCAGTGAGCCCGCCAGCACGCGGGAAACGTCATAGCCGGCCACGTTCTTCATCACCGTGCCGCCGAAGTTCAAGACCTCGGCGCGGCCGTTCAGCAGCGTGGCGCCCAGCAGGTAGTCGCGCACGCAACCCACCGCCGCGCGGGCGGGGCCCGACAGCCCGGCCGCCACCATGCCGCCGACGGTGCCCGCGGCGTCTTCCGTGCCGCCAAACCGCGGTGGCTCGAAAGGCAGGCACTGGCCCTTTTCGGCCAATGCGGCTTCCAGTTCGGCCAGCGGCGTGCCGGCCCGCACGGTCACCACCAGTTCACTCGGTTCGTAGCTGCTGATGCCGGCCAGCGGCCGGGTGTCCAGCACCTCGCCCCGCTGCGCGCCGCCATAGAAGGCCTTGGTGTCGCCGCCGCGGATGTCCAGCACGGTCTTGCTGGCGCGGGCGGCTTGCACCTGGTCGATCAGTCCGGTCAATGCCTCAGCCATTCAAAACCGCTCCAATTCCGGAAAAGCCAGCAGGCCCTTCTTCACATGCATCCGACCGTATTCCGCACAGCGCTGCAGCGTCGGGATGACCTTGCCCGGGTTGAGCCGCTGGCTGGCGTCAAACGCGCGCTTGACGGCGAACATCTGTTCGCGTTCTTCGGGTGCGAACTGCACGCACATGCTGCTGAGTTTCTCGACGCCCACGCCGTGTTCGCCGGTCACTGTGCCGCCCATGGCCACGCTGGTTTCCAGGATGTCGGCGCCGAAGAGTTCGCAGCGGTGCAGCTGGTCGGGGTCGTTGGCGTCGAACAGGATCAGCGGGTGCAGGTTGCCGTCGCCGGCGTGGAAGACGTTGCAGCACTTCAGTCCGTACTTCACTTCCATGTCGGCGATGGCCAGCAGGATGTCAGCCAGCCGTTTGCGCGGGATGGTGCTGTCCATGCACATGTAGTCGGGGCTGATGCGGCCGCTGGCCGGGAAGGCGTTCTTGCGGCCGCTCCAGAAGGTCAGGCGCTGCTGCTCGTCTTTGCTGACTTCCATGCGCGTGGCGCCGCAGCCGCTCAGCACGTCCAGCATGCGGGCTATTTCTTCGGCGACTTCTTCGGGCGTGCCGTCGCTTTCGCACAGCAGGATGGCTGCGGCTTCCAGGTCGTAGCCGGCGTGGACAAAGTCTTCCACTGCGGCCGTCATCGGCTTGTCCATCATCTCCAGACCGGCTGGAATGATGCCGGCGGCGATGATGGCCGCCACCGCGTCGCCGGCTTTTCGGATGTCGTCGAAGCTGGCCATGATGCAGCGCGCCAGTTGCGGCTTGGGCACCAGCTTGACGGTGGCTTCGATGGTCACCGCGAGCATGCCTTCGCTGCCGATCACCACGGAAAGCAGGTCCAGGCCCGGTACATCCAGCGCCTCGCTGCCGAAGGTGACGGGCTCGCCTTCGACCGTAAAACCCCGCACACGTAAAACGTTATGCAGCGTCAGGCCGTACTTCAGGCAATGCACGCCGCCGGCGTTTTCGGCGATGTTGCCGCCGATCGAACAGGCGATCTGGCTCGACGGGTCGGGCGCGTAGTACAGCCCCAGCGGCGCGGCCGCTTCGCTGATGGCCAGGTTGCGCACGCCGCACTGCACGGTGGCGGTGCGTGCGAGGGCATCGACGGCCAGGATCTTGTTGAACTTGGCCAGCGACAGCGTCACGCCCAGCGCGTGCGGTAGCGCGCCGCCGGAAAGCCCGGTGCCGGCACCCCGCGCCACCACCGGCACGGCCAGCTGGTGGCACACCCGCAGCACGGCAGCGACCTGCGCTTCGCTTTCAGGCAAAGCGACCACGAGCGGCCGCTGGCGGTAGGCGGTAAGGCCGTCGCATTCATACGGCACCGTGTCTTCGCTGTGCCACAGCAGGGCATGCGCCGGCAGCACCGCAGCGAGGGCCGCGACGACTTCGGCCTGGCGCTGTGTGCGTTCGGCGCGCTCGGCGAGTTCTTCGGTGATGGGTGATGGCAGGGCGGCGTTCATCGACAGACTCCACGGGTTCGGCGGGCGACATGCGGTGCGACTGTAGCGGCCGACCGGTGGTCGGGGGGCCGAGTACACACAAGCGCACACACGCGCCGCAGTCGCACGACGTCAAAGCAGCTTTGCGTACTTCGGGGGCA
>JAYVBO010000378.1:0-7601 GCA_043750435.1 Betaproteobacteria bacterium
TGAACAGCCGTATCGACGAACTGCTGCCGCATCTGTGGCAGCCGCCAGGCTGAATTGCACGAACAACGGTTCGTCAAGGTGGTGTGGCTGGCCGCTTACTCTGAAGCCGCCACGTCACCGGCCTGAATTCAGGCAGCGCGCAGTGCTTGACCTCGCTGCGTCCCAACTTCAAGTCTTCGAGGTAGTCCGCCCACGCCTGCATCATCGCCAAGCGCTTGGCGATGTACTCCGCGCGGTTGTAGGCGCCACCGTTGGGATCGGGGACGATGTGGGCAAGCTGCATCTCCGCGACATCCTTCTCCAAACCGAGCACGTCGACAAGCATGGTGCGGGCGGTCGCCCGGAAGCCATGCGCTGTCACTTGGTCAGTAGTGCTGTACCCCAGCGATCGCAGCGCCGCGTTGATCGTGTTTTCTGACATGAAGCGGCCCTTGCGCCCCTCAGCAGGGAAGACCGAGCCGGTCCGGCCTGTCAAAGCGAACAGCGACTCCAGGATCCTGACAGCTTGCCGCGGCAGCGGCACGAGGTGATCTTCGCCGTTTTCTTTTTCGTACTTGGTCCGCTTCATGCGCCCTGACGGCACATACCAAAGGCCGTTGTCCAGGTCGAATTCGGACCACAGGGCTTGCCTCAACTCCCCGGGCCTCACCATCAACATTGGGATCAGCTGAAGGGCACAGCGCACGACGAACGTGCCACCGTAGTCGTCCATCGCCCGCAGCAGCACGGCCAGGGGCTCCGGCTTGGTGATGGCCGCAAAGTGACGACTTTCCGGCTTTTTCAACGCGCCGCGGATGTCGCGGCAGGGATCGAACTCCAGTTGTCCTTCAGCAACCGCGAACCGGCACACCAGTGACACCAGTTCGCAGACGCGATGCGCGGTCTCGATGGTTCCGTTGTTCTCAACGTGCCGACAGACCTCGAGAATGTTCTTCGGGCGCAGGTCTTGGACCATCGTTTGGCCCAGAGACGGGAAAGCGTGCAGCTCCAATCGCCGGATGACCTTGGAGCTGTAGCTTTCGGTCCACTGAGCCTTTCGGACCTCGAACCATCGCCGGCCCACTTCTTCGAAGGATCCGATCGCGGGTTCGTTGTTGTCCAGTCGCCGCTTTGCCTTGACCTGCGCAGCGATTTGCTTTCGATCTTCCTTGCGTGTGTCGCTCGGATTCTTGCCGTCGGCAACGAGTCGTCGGGCTGCAGCGGCCCGTTCACGTGCAAGGGCCAGGCCAACCTGGGGATAGACCCCCAGACTGATGGTCTTCCGCTTGTCTTTGTGCGTGTAGTCGAACCGCCAGCCGTGGGTGTCGCCACCCTTCACGTAGGGGATGAGGTAGAGGCCGCTGCCGTCTTGCAGCCTGCCCGCCCCGGGCTTGAGTGCTTGGATCGTCCGGTCGCTCTTGATCAGTTCTTTCGCCATGTCCAGTCCTTCTGCGCATCGGTGCGCCTCGCTTGGGTTGAGATGCAGTAACTTTTCTGCAGCAACACCGATGGTCGCGAGTTCCTGCAAAAGTTACTGCCGAAGCGACTGGTTTGGGTCGGAAGATTGCGGACCTCCCCGGACGACAAAAAGCCCTAACGTGTTGTCACGAAAGGGCTTTTGGACTTCCGCGGATGTCCGCGAAACGATGGATGGTGGCCTGGGGCGGAATCGAACCACCGACACGCGGATTTTCAATCCGCTGCTCTACCAACTGAGCTACCAGGCCGTGCAGAGCCAAACAGTATAGCCCGAAGGCAGTCAGCCGCCACCACGGCGATTGCGGGACAAGTCCACACCCAGCTGCTTGAGCTTGCGGTACAGGTGGGTGCGCTCCAGGCCGGTCTTCTCGGCCACGCGGGTCATGCTGCCGCCTTCCTTGACCAGATGGAATTCGAAGTAGCTTTTCTCGAAGGCGTCTCGGGCTTCGCGCAGCGGGCGGTCGAGGTCGAAGCTTTGTTCAGCGCGCGGGCCTTCGCTGGGCGCGGCGGCGAGGGCCGGCGTGTTGATGTGGTGGATGTGCGGGTGCAGTTCAGCCAGGTTCAGCAATTCAGGGCGCGGGCCGTTCAGCGCGGCGGCCATGCGTTGCGCCGGCTTGACCAGGGCTTGCTCCACCGCGCGCAGCAGCTTTTGCAGCGTGATCGGTTTTTCCAGGAATGCGCTGGCGCCGTACTTGGTGGCTTCAACCGCCGTGTCGATGGTGCCGTGGCCGCTCATCATGATGACGGGCATGGACAACTGCCCGCTGGCCGACCATTCCTTCAGCAGCGTCACGCCGTCGACGTCGGGCATCCAGATGTCGAGTAGCACCAGATCGGGCCGCAGCGACTCGCGGATCTGGCGCGCCTGTGCGGCGTTCTCGGCCAACTCGACCGTGTGCCCTTCGTCAGCGAGGATCTCGGACAGCAGGGCGCGTATGCCCAGCTCGTCGTCGACTACCAAAATAGTTGCCATCGTTTCGGGGCCCGTTGCTTAGGACTTGCTCACAGCCGGCGCAGCGGCAAAGTTTGAAAATGATAGCGAAACACGCGCCCCGGTTACCGGGCCGTCGGTTTCGTCACCGGCATGCACATTGGCCGCGCGCAGCCGGGCGCCATGTTCGTCGGCAATCTTCTTCACCACCGCCAGGCCCAGACCCGTGCCTTTGGCCTTGGTGGTGACATAGGGCTCGAAGGCGCGCTTCAGCACCTTGTCGGCAAAACCCGGCCCATTGTCGATGACGGTCAGCCGCACCGCACGCAATTCGCCGTGCTCGCCGCGCGCGACGGAGGTGATCAGTTCGACCTGGCCGTCGGGCCTGTCGGCCACCGCGTCCAGGCCGTTCTGAACCAGGTTGTGGATGACCTGCCGCAGCTGCGTCGCGTCGCCCAGGATCAGCGGCAGATCGGCCGCCAGCACGCCCTGCAGCAGGCCGTTGTCTTGCGCCTGGCCGTACAGGCTCAGCACCTCGCCGGCCAGCGCGTTCAGGTCCAGCGGCTTCATGTCGGCGGCAGGCAGGCGGGCGTAGTCGCGGAATTCGTTGACCAGGGTCTGCATGGCCTGCACCTGGTTGACGATGGTGTTGACCGATCGCGCCAGCAAGGCCTGGTCGGCGCCTTCCAGCTTGCTCGCCAGGCGGTGCTGCAGCCGTTCGGCCGACAGCATGATGGGCGTGAGTGGATTTTTGATCTCGTGCGCCAGCCGCCGCGCCACTTCGGCCCAGGCGGCGCTGCGCTGGGCCGACACCACTTCGGTGATGTCGTCGAAGACCATCAGGCTGGAACCGCCCGGCAACGTGGCGCCGCGCACCAGCAGGGTCAGCGTGGCGCCGTCGCCGCCGCGCTTCAGGTCGAAACTTTCCTGCCACTGGTCGCGCTCGCCGGCTTCGGGGCTGGTGGCCAGCAGTTCGAAGCGCTGTTCACCGCTGCTGGCCAGTTCTTCCAGTTCCGGCAGTTCGGACAAGCGCTGGCCGCGTGCGCTGGCCAAGGGACGCTGCAGGATGCGCGTGGCGCCGGGGTTGACGGTGTCGATGCGGCCTTCACGGTCGAAGACGATGACGCCGGCAGTCAAGGTGTCCAGGATCGTCTGCAACCGCGTGCGCGCGCCTTCCAGCTGGCTGACGCCGCGCTGCACCGCTTCGCGGGCGTCGGCCACTTGCGCGGTCATGGCGGCGAAGCTGCGCGTCAGGCCGCCCAGTTCGTCGCTGCTGGCGAAAACGGGTTTGGCGGTCAGGTCGCCAGCCGCCACCTGGCGCACGCCGTCGGCCAGCAGCAGCAAGGGCTTGGCCAGTTGATTGCCCAGCACGATGGCCAGCAGCACGGCCGCGAAAACGGCCAGGCTCAGGGCCAGCGTCAGCGTGCCCACATACATGCGGCGCAGGCTGTTCTTGGCCAGCGCGCGTTGCTGGTATTCGCTGTAGGCGGCCTGCACGGCCAGGGCGTTGGTGGCCAGCGCTCGCGGCAGCGGCTGCACCACCATCAGGTAGCGCTCTTCGCTGGCGCTCAGCGCGATCTCGGCGCGCGGCACGCGGGCCAGCGCGCGCAACCGCGGGCCGTCGCTGCCGGGCTTCAGCGATTCGTCGTCCAGGCCTTCGACCACACTGGCCACGCCGCTTTGGCGGGCCAGCCGCAGCAGGCTGGTAGCCGGTCGTTCGGGCGGGCCCGAAGCGGCGCCGCCGCCGGCCATGTAGAGCACCTGGCCGTTGGGGCCGACCAGGCTGGCTTCGCTGGCGCCGATTTGCTCGCGCAGCCGTTCAAGCGTCAGCGGGGCCACGGCCAAGCCGGCGTCGGCCAGGCGTTCGGCGGCCACGCGGGTCTTGCCGACCAGGTCGGCGGTCAGCGATTCCAGCGTGCCCTTGCCCAGCGCCAGGCCGGCGTCCAGCGCGTTGGCCACGCCTTCGTCGAACCAGGCCGAAATGCTGCGGTTGGCGAACTGGTAAGACACGGTGTAGATCACCAGCCCCGGCAGCACCCCGACCAGCGCGAGAATGCCGGCCAGCTTGATCAGCAGGCGGCTGCCGAATTTGCCGCGCCGCACGCGCACGGCCAGCCGCACCGTGACCACCACCACCACCAGCGCCAGCAGCACCGCCACGGCCACGTTGACCCAGAACAGCCAGACGAAATGGCGTTCATAAAGGCCACCGCCCTGGGTGCTGAACGAGACCACGAAAGCCAGCACCAAGGCCGCCCCCGTGGTGGCCAGGCTGGCCACGATCCAGCCCCAGCGCGCTGAAGTGGTCATGGACTGAGTTGAACCTTCAGCACCCGGGAAATGCTCACCGTCCAGTCGCCCTGACCGCCCAGTCCCAACTGCATGGGGCCGGGCAGCTGGGTGGTGTCCAGGCGGTAGCTGAATTCGACGGTGTAGGCCTTGTCGGTGTCGATGTGGGCCAAGTCGGCCAGGCGCCAACCTGAGCTGCTGGACGCGGCGGTCAGGGCGTCGGCCAGGCTGGGGTAGCTTTGGTTCAAGCCGCCCAGGCCGACCCGCCAGGTGCCGGTCAGCGGCTGGTAGGCCACGCGCCACGACCGGCTCAGGCGCGAGACACGCTCGTCGCGCCAGTACCAGCGGCCGCGCAGCAGCTGCGCTTCGGCCACGAAGTAGATCGGCACGCCGCTGCGCAGGGCATCTTCCACCGCCTTGGGCAGGGTCACGCGGGCGACAAATTCAAGATTCAGGCCGCCGTCGCCCCGGCTGGTCTTCAGCGTCGCCAGTTCAACGCCCTGGGCCTGCACCACGGCGGCCGGCAGCAAGACCAGCCACAGGCCAGTCGCCAGGCGCAGGCAGCACCACAGCAGCGCTGAAAGCAGGCCCTGCGTGACTTGGCGGCGGACCGGCGGGGCGGGCATGGGGTGTGGCTGTTGCTGGGTTTAAGTTTTGCGGATCAGCGCGTAGAAGAAGCCGTCTTGCAGCACCGCGCCGCGGCCGTACAGCCCTAAAGGCACATTGTCGGGCAGCGGCAGCAAATGGCCGGGTGACTGGGGCTCCAGTCGGGCCATGCCGGGTGGCAGGCGTTGCAAAAATGCGTCGATCTGCTGCTGGCCTTCGGCCGGGAAGACGGAACAGGTGGCGTACAGCAGCCGCCCGCCGGGTGCCAGCAGCGGCCACAGGCTGTCGAGCATTTCGGCCTGGATGCGGGCCAGCGCGGTGATGTCGTCGGGGCGGCGCAGCCAGCGCACGTCGGGGTGGCGGCGCACGATGCCGCTGGCCGTGCACGGTGCGTCCAGCAAGATGGCGTCGAAGGGCCGGCCGTCCCACCAGCCGCGCGGGTTGCGGGCGTCGCCGGCCTTCAGTTCGGCGTGCAGGCCCAGGCGGTTCAGGCCGTCCTGCACGCGGGCCAGGCGCAGCGGGTCGCTGTCCAGCGCCAGCAGGTCCAGGTCGGCCAGTTCCAGCAGGTGGGCGGTTTTGCCGCCGGGGGCGGCGCAGGCGTCCAGCACCCGCGCGCCGGGGCGCAGCCAGGGTGCGCCCGCAGCGCCTTCGCCGGGCAACAGGTCGGCGCCATTCAGCAGCAAATGCGCGGCGCGCTGGGCGGCGGCGTCTTGCACCGAAACCTCGCCATTCGCGAAGCCCGGCAATTGGTTGACGGGGCTGGGTGCGGCCAGCACCACGGCTTGGCCACCGAAGGCGGGGTCGTCCAGCAGCGTCGCAGCGCGGCCCAGCGCGGCCAGCCCGTGCACATAGGAAGCGCCGGTGCCGCGCCGTGCGTTGACGCGCAGGGTCATCGGCGGGTGCTGGTTGGCCGCCATCAGCAGCGGGCCCCAGCAGGCCGGCCAGTCGCGCTTGATGCGCTCTATCCACCACAGCGGGTGGTTGTAGGTGCCGATGGGCGTGTGGCGCACGGCCTCGACGATGGCCTCGCGTTCGCGCAGGAAACGGCGCAGCACGGCATTGATGAAGCCGGCTGCAGCCGGCGTGCGCTGGCGGACGGCAGTGACGGCCTGATCGACCAGGGTGTGGTCGGCATAAAGTGGTGAATGCGGCGGGGCGTCGTTGGGGTTTGTGGAAGACCCGCCCGCAGGCCACAGCAGGGCCAGCGCGGTGACCAGCAGGGCATCCACGGTGGGCGGCGGCGTCTTGGGCGCCAGCAGCGCGCGTGCTTCGGTGGCGCTGCCCAGCCAGCGCAGGGTGTGGAAGCTCAGCGCCTGCACGCCGGGGCGCATTTCGGCGGGGCAGCGGGCCAGCACGTCGGTCAGCGAACGCCCGGTGCGCACGGCCTGTACAGCGTCGGCCGTGTGGTCCAGCAAACGGTGCAGGGCCGGCGAGGGCAGGCCTGCGGAAGTGGAAAAAGGAATAGCCCCGGTCATCGGGGCAGTCTAGCCCGGCGTCCGGCGCCGTCGCAGCGGTCCGCGCACAATCGTGATCCCGCGTCCCCTGGCCCCCGCATGCCTCGCAACCGCTCGACACCCTCCGAAGACAGTCCGCGCATCTTCCGCAGCGAAGAAGAACTGGCCGCCCTGCCTGCCAGCGAGCGCATCCGCTACCGCCTGGTGCAGGCCGAGCGGCGCTACCACGCCAACGACAACATCTCGGCCTATGTGCGCGAAGGCGAACTCACCGAGCTGAAAGCCGAGGTGCAGGCCAAGATGCAAGAAGTGCTGGAAGCCCTGGTCATCGACACCGACAGCGACCACAACACCAACGAAACGGCCAAGCGGGTGGCCAAGATGTACATCGAAGAGGTCTTCCGCGGTCGCTATGTCCCCATGCCGGCGGTCACCGAATTCCCCAACATCTCGCGCCTGAATGAGCTGATGATCGTCGGGCCCATCACCGTGCGCAGCGCCTGCAGCCACCACATGTGCCCCATCTTCGGCAAGGTCTGGATCGGCATCCTGCCCAACGAGCACAGCAACCTCATTGGCCTGAGCAAGTACGCGCGCATCGCCGACTGGATCATGAGCCGGCCGCAGATCCAGGAAGAAGCCGTGACGATGCTGGCGAACGAATTGCAGGAACGTGTGCGACCCGACGGCCTGGCCCTGGTGATGGAAGCCGACCACTTCTGCATGCACTGGCGCGGCGTCAAGGACACCGAAACCGCCATGGTCAACAGCGTGATGCGCGGTGCCTTCCTGAAAGACGCCAACTTGCGCCGCGAATTCCTGTCGCTGCTGTCCCGCAAATCATCCAGCTGAAGTTGAAGGAA
>JAYVBO010000379.1:0-3277 GCA_043750435.1 Betaproteobacteria bacterium
TTGACCGTGTTGCGCACGTTGTCGGTACCCGAAGACTCGACCGTGTACAGGGCGTTCAGTGGGTTGGGCGGGGCCGCGTTGTAGGGTCGCGCATCGGTCATCAGCGTCTGCGCGTCGGCCAGGAACTGCGCCGAATTCAGCTGTGCCGCATTGGCCGGCAACGTCCACGCTGGCGACAACCGCTTGGCGCCCTGCCAGGCGTCCCAGGTGTTGGTGCTGACCACCGCCACGGCGTTGGTGTTGCCCGTGAGCTCACCGCCCCGGCCGGTACCCGCCCAGACCTTGGTCGGCACCACCGCCAGCATGCCGCTGGGCACAGCCGGCACACTGGCCAAGGTGCTGCCCACCGTGGGCGCGTGTTTGATGATCGCGTAGACCATGTTCGGCAGCCGGACGTCCAGGCCGTAGATGGCGCTGCCGTCCACCTTGAACGGGATGTCGGCCCGCGGAAAGCTTTTGCCGATGCAGCTGAACTGGCTGTCGGGCACCAAGGCGGCGCTGCTGGGCACGGGCAGCAAGGCCGCTGCGGCTGCAACTTGGCCGTAGCTGCGGTTGCTGCCGCTGGGCGTGTGGGTGATGACGCCGTTGCTGACCGTGAAGTTGCCGCGCGTGCTGTCGCCCTGGGCCGCCATGGCGGCGCTGACCAGCATCTCGCGGGCGATGGCGCCCGCGTCGCGCAGCTTCCAGAAGTTATTGCGCGTGACGCCGCTGCCCACGGTATTGATGGCGGTGCCTATCGGCGCCGGCGTGGTCAGCGTCGGCTGCCCCTGCTTCAGCAGCGCGCGGGTGGGCAGCACCATCAGGTCTTCGCAAAGGATCTGCGCCAGGCCCTGGAAGGAACCCTGGCCCATGTCGGACGAACCCACGGTCAGGGTGATGCTGTCGTCGCTGCCGATGGTCAGCCAAAAATTGACGGCGGTGGCCGCGGTGGGGGCTCGGGCGGCGATACCACGCTCGGGCAAGAACAGGCCCAGGGTGAGGCCGCTGACGGCGGCCCCAGCGGCGCCGACGGTGCCCAGAAACTGGCGGCGGGGAAGGTGGACGGTGGTGTTCATGCTGCGACCCCGGTTCACAAGCCGACCACGGCTTGCTTGATGCGCGCGTAGGTGCCGCACACACAGACGTTGCTGAGTTCGTTGACGATTTCATTGCCGTGGTGACCGGCCTTCATGGCACCGGCCACCGCCATCAACATGCCCGACTGGCACCAGCCGCATTGCGGCACCTGGTTGGCGATCCAGGCCACCTGGGCCGGGTGGCTGCGATCGGGCGACAGGCCTTCGATGGTCGTCACGGTCTTGCCGACGGCTGAAGACACGTCGTAGACACAAGACTTTTCGGGCTGCCCGTTGACCAGCACGGTGCAGGCCTTGCACACCTCGATGCCGCAACCGTATTTGGTGCCGGTCAGCCCCAGCAGGTCCCGCAGGACCCAGAGCAGCGGCATGCCGCCGTCGCTGACGGTGACCGTCTGGGCGGTGCCATTGACGTTCAAGTTGTAGTTGGGCATGTGAGCTCCTTCTGCGGGTTACCAATGCGAACAAATGCACGAATTGCGCATTTGAATGTGCTGCGCCAGAATCGATCTGTCAAATGGAAGAACGTCATGAGTCGTTACTGGGGGCGGTTGAAGCCGTCCTCCTGCCGCTGGCGCGCCTGTGCGTGGCCCGCGGCCTGCCCGTCGACCACGTGGAAGAGGTGCTCAAGCGCGCCTATGTGCGCGCGGCGCGTGAACGGCAGCGCGAGTCCGGCGGGGCGGCTGGCGCCGGTGCGCGCGACGTGAGCCAGGTCGCCACGGCCACCGGCCTGAGCCGACGCGAAGTGGCGCGGCTGGACGCGGTGATGCCGCCGCGCGCCGTGCCCAAACCCTCACCCGTGAACCAGATCTATTTGCGCTGGAGCACCGCCAAGCGCCTGCAAGACCGCGACGGGCAAGCCCGAGCGCTGCCGCGTAGCGGCAAGGCGCCCAGCTTCGAAAGCCTGGCTCAGTCGGTGACGCGGCATGTCCACCCGCGCAGCCTGCTCGACGAGATGCTGCGCCAGGAACTGGTCACCCTGAGCGGAGACGGCCTGACCGTGAACCTGCTGCCCGATCGCTACGTACCCGACAAGGACGACGCGCAGCTCTACGGCTTCCTGGGCGCCAATGTGGGTGACCACCTGGCGGCCGCCACGGCCAACGTCAACCGCCGCGAAAACGTCCACTTTGAACAGGCCATCTTTGCCGATGAACTGAGCCTGGAGTCTGCACAAGCCGTGCACAAGCTGGCGGGCGTGCAATGGCAGCGCATGCTGGCCGAGGTGGTGCCCGAAATCGAAAAATTGATAGCCGACGACAAGGCCGCCGGGCGCGTCGCGAATCACCGCGCCCGCATCGGCCTGTTCACCTTCCACGAACCGGAGACCGACCATGACGATCCAGCCACCCCGCAAAGTTGAACGGTTGTTCGAGCGCCGGCGCCTCGTGCTGGCCTTGGCCGGTAGCGGGGCCCTGGGGGCTTTAGGGGCCTTGGCGGCCTGCGGCGGCGGCAGCGTGGCCGACACCCCACCCGACGAAACCCTGAACCAGCCCTTGGGTGTTGGGGCCGGCGGCACGGGCTTGCGCTGGGACAGCGTCATCACCGGCCGGGTGGCCCAGCTGCGCCCGGTGGCTGTGGGTGGCGTGGCGCTGACCACCCTGGGCGCCACGCTGAGCGACGGCGACGGCCAGCGCCTGGACGACAACGACATCGAGATCGGCATGACGACGCGCGGCGCTCAGGCGATGCGGCCGTCGTGCCGGCGGCGCTGGCCGCCGGTGCCGTGGTGCGGGCGGTACTGGGCGCGCGCGGCAGCGACGGCGTTTGGGCCTTGCTGGCCGTGCGCGACGACGCGCTGCGTCCGCCCGACAACGTGACGGCCCAGTTGCAAGGCCGTGTGACCCAGTTCACCAACAGCAAGACCTTCGCGCTGGACGGCGTGCCGGTGGACGCCACCGTCGCCAGCGTCGAAGGCGCCGCCTACCTGGCGTTAGGCGCCGCCGTCGAGGTGTCGGGCACCATGCGGCGCGGCGTGTTGCTGGCCCACGAGGTGCATGCCGAGGCCCCCGAACCGGTCGAATTCGAAGGCCGCATCACCGCCTACGACGGCGCGCTGCAGCTGATGAACGTGGGCGGCCTGCAACTGCACTGGTCGACGAGCACGGTGTTCACGCGGGGCGCGCCGCGCGACTTGCGGGTCGGCCGCGAGGTGGCTGGCGTTGGCGCCTGGGGCGCGGGCCAGGCCCGGGTGGACGTGA
>JAYVBO010000380.1:0-3274 GCA_043750435.1 Betaproteobacteria bacterium
ACGCATGCTGCATGGCTTCAGCCTCGATTCAATCCGAACGCGGGGCGCTGGCCGCGGGTCGCTGGGCCAGGGGCAGCCAATGCAGCAGGCCGAACAGCAGTGTCAACAGCACGCTGACCGCCAAGGCGCCGCGGTACAAGCGCAGGTGCTTGAACATGAACACGGTCTCAGCGGCGTGCAGTGCCAGCAGCACCCCGGCCACCAGCGGTGCACGGTCGAAGCTGCCCGCTGGCAGCAAACCGGCCAGCTTGGCGATGGCCATGACATCAGCACGTAGGCCTGCCCCTGGCCGATGCGTTCAGCCAGCGGCATCAGCGCCAGGCCGCGCTGCACCGGCCGACCCACCGGGTCGTTGATGCGGCCGAAGGGCGTGTGGCGCAGCCGGGCCTCGCGTGCGGCGTCCAGGCCGATGTACAGGCGCTTGGCACGCGGCACCGGCAGCCCGCGCATCACCATCGGCAGCACGTAGCGCAGGCGGACCGGGGCGCCGGTCAGGCGGCCCAGTTCCAAGACACGGGGCGCGACGATGGCCGAGTAGGGGCTGCGCAAAGAGAAGTAGAAGTCAATGTTCGGGGCCGTGGCCAGCGTCACGGGCGCGGCGAGATCGGCGTCGGGGGCCAAGAGGAAACCACAGACACCGTCACGCTGCGCGCCCAGGTCTTGCAGCCGCTGTTCCAGATGGTGCAGGCGGTCCAGGCCCCAATACCATTCGCCGGCGTAGTAGAGGGTGGCGCCCAGGTAGTGCCCCAGGCGTTGGCGCAGCTAGGGCCCAAGCTGGAGCACATGCGCTTTGAATTGGCCTTGCGGGGCTTGGGGCAGCGCGATGAAGCCGTGGCCGAAATGTTGGCCGAAGTGGACGCCCTGCGTTTGAGCCTGTTCGAACAGAAGTTTCTGCAGCTGACCGGCGATGTCCGTAAAGCGGCAGAACTGGCTGCGCTGTTCTACCTGGCCGTTGTGGGTTGCTACCAAGCCCTCAGCCGTCCGGCGAAGCCGCCCCAACTCAAAGACTACCTGCAGCGCTTGATCACCACCTACCTGATTCAGCAACAGCTTGCGCCGAAGCCTATGCGGCGCAGCAAATGAGCAGTGCGGCTGACGCGGTGCGCAACGTCGGCTGAGGGCTTCAGCAGCGCCCGGAGCGGCGGCTGCGCGGCTGCAATTTGTCCAGTTCGGCGATCTGCTGCTTCAACAGGATCAACAGGGTGCGGGCGTTTTCGACCGACAGGCTCAGGCAGGTGGCGGGCGGCGCGTCGTCGCGCAACGGGCGTGACATCACCAAGGCGTCGACCTGGATCTCGATCAGGCCTTTGTCGTGGCGCATTGCCTTCAAGCGCTGCACTTCGATGTCATAGGGCTTCAAGCGGGATCTCCTGGATGGCGGCCGGCCCGCAGGCTGCGAGGCTCAGACCCGCGTATTGGACCGCACTATGGTGGCGCAGCCCGGCCATCCGCCGCCAGGCCATCCAGAATGGGGCATTCGGGTCTGTCGTCGTCATTGCAGCCCTGCACCAGATGCTCCAGGCTCGACTTCATCGGCAGCAGCTCCTGGGCCTTGCGGTTCAACTCTTCGATGTGCTGCTGCGCCAAGGCCTTGACCTGACGGCTGGGACGCCGGCGGTTCCGCCACAGGCCAACCAGCGCGGCAATTTCCGCCAGCGAAAAGCCCAGGTCTCGCGAATGCCGGATGAACCGCAGGGTGTGGACCGCGTTGCCGTCGTACTGCCGATACAAGGTCAAGCAGGGCGCCGCAGGCGATGCGACCGTCAGGGTGATGCGGCCGTGCACTTGACCCTGCCCCCGTGGGAAGGATGAAAGTGAGCCCATCGGAAACCAGCGCCAAGGATAGCCAGATGATCACCTTCGAAGTTCAAGACATAACTTGCGGTCATTGCGTGGGCAGCATCACCCGGGCCATCCAGTTTCTGGACCCAGGCGCCCAAGTGCAGATCGACCTGACAACGCACCGCGTGCGGATAGCGCCCACCCGCGCTGACGCCAGCCAACTGGGTGATGCCATCCAGCGGGCTGGCTACACCCCGGTGGCCGTCGGCGGCGAGGCGCCGGCGCCAGACGCGCAGCCACCCCGCCGCGCTTGCTGCTGCCGCTGAGCGGGCTCCCGGACGCCCTGCGGAGTCCTTGACCCGCATCAAGGGTTCGCTGGCACACAGACCGCCACCCAAGCGGCGCCCAGACTCACGCCCACCTGGGCCCGGTGGGCCAAGGCGCCGAACCCATCCCTCAAGACACCAGGAACTCACCATGAACGCCCTACGCACCACCCTTGCCATGTCCTTTGCCGCCCTTGTGAGCGCCTGCGCCAACCCCGGCGCCACGATGACAGCGCCCGCCTCGGCCGGCACTTCACACGCCGGCATGTCGCATGGCGACGCGGCCACGGCCAACGCGCCAGCGTCCAGCGATGCCCGCATGCAAGCCATGCAGGCGATGCACCAGAAGATGATGGACGCCAAGACGCCCGCAGAGCGCCAGGCCCTGATGGCCGATCACATGCAAGCCATGCAGGGCGGCATGGCCATGATGAAGGACATGCAGGGCAAGCACGGCGGCGGGGGCATGGGCATGGCGGGCATGGGTGGCGCGAAGGGCATGCCCGAAGACATGGCCAAGCGCCGCTCCATGATGGACGACCACATGGCCATGATGCAGATGATGATGACCATGATGGCCGACCGGATGCCGGCTGCCCCCACCAAGCCCTGAGGTGCAATGACATGAGCAATTTGCCCCACACCACAGCGGCCGCCGAAGCACCCGGCTACGGATTCCAGTGCACCCTGCCGAAGCAGGATTTCAACGGCGCCATCGCGCGGGTGACCGAGGCGCTCAAGGCCGAAGGCTTCGGCATCCTGACCGAAATTGACGTGCAAGCCACGATGAAGGCCAAGCTGGGCATAGACGTGGCACCCTATCGCATCCTGGGTGCGTGCAACCCGCCGTTGGCCCACCGCGCGCTCACCGCCGAGCCCGACATCGGCTTGCTGCTGCCGTGCAATGTGGTCGTCCGCGAAGCGACGGACGGCCGTCTCGTCGTCGGCTTCATGGACCCGGTAGCCGTGCTGCAAATGACCAGCAACGCCGAAGTCGCTGCAGTGGCGCATGAGGTGCGAGCGCGATTGGAGCGCGTTCGTGCGGCCCTGACGGCCGCCGCGTGATCGCACGCATGGGCAGCCCGGCACACAGCAGCAGCAAGACACCCGTGGGGGCCGCTGCCGCTTCGAACGCGGCGCAGAACCCGGCAGCGGGCACGGGCACG
>JAYVBO010000381.1:0-3273 GCA_043750435.1 Betaproteobacteria bacterium
CGCCAAGGCCAAGCTCAGCTACAAGGAACAGCGCGAACTGGACGGCCTGCCGGCGCGCATCGAGGCGCTGGAAGCCGAGCAGGCGCAGCTGACCACGCAACTTGCCGACCCGGCCATCTACGCCGGTGCCGCGCCCCGCGCGCCCGCCCTGCAGGCGCGCAACGCCACGCTGGAAGACGAACTGCTGCAGGCCATGGAGCGCTGGGAAGTGCTGGGCGCACGTTGATGCCAGGCCCGTAGCGGCCCTTCGCGACCGGTAGCCCGCCGCCCAGCCTGAGCGGCGGGCTCCGGCTTCAGTCCTGCGCCGACGGGTGGCTGCGGCTGACGATCAGCGCGGCCTGCAGGTACAGGCCGTTGAGCAGCCGGTTGGCGCGGTCCAGGTCGAAGCCCGGCCAGCTGGCGATTTCGCGCAACGGCACGCTGTCGCGGCGCAGCCTTTCCACCGCCACGGCCAGCGTGCCCACCAGGGCCAACGCGCCCAGTTCGGACGCCGGCGACACCCGGTAGGCGGCGCTGCCGCCGATCTGCGGCAACAGCGCGCCGCGCGGGCCGCGCAGCGCCAGTTCCCACAGCAGGCTGGCCAGCGGCGATGCGTAGCTGGCTGGCGTGCCGGCACCGGCTGCTGTGCCGGCCGGCGGCTCGGTCAGGCTGGGCTGCACCAGCAGCACCCGCAGGTCGGGCAGGCGCAGGGCCAACAGGCGGTCTAGGCTCAGCGGGCTGTGCACCAGGCGGGTCTGCGGCCACACCGCCAGGGGCACCACGCGGTAGTCCAGTTCCAGGTGCACTTGCAGCGCACGGCCGTGGCGCAGCGCGGCGGCCAGCACTTCCAGCAGGTCCAGCCCGGCGTCCGGCGCACGGACCGCCTCGCCGCACTGCAGGTCTTGCAGCAGGCTGGGGCTCAGGCAGGCCAGCCGGGTGTGGCCGGCGTGCGCGTCGCTGGCCAGCGCCGGCGCCAGGTGCTGGAAATCGCTGAGGTGCTGCAGGCCGCTGCTGTCAGGGCTGGCGGTCAGGTTGGCGGGCGAGGTGGCATGAAACATAACGGCGGCAGAACGTCACGGGTTGCAGTGATTGGAACCGCGGCCTGCGACAGGCCGGGTGCTTGCGGTGTTTCAGGCGTCACCGGATGTGTGCAGGGTCGTCCGCGCCTGCTTCAGCTGGCGCCAGAAGCGCGGGTCTTGTGCGGTGGCGAAGTTGATGCGCATCAGCGTGGTCGGCCGGGGTGTGGCGTGGAAGAGCGTGCCCGGTGCGGTGAGCCAGCCGTCGGCGAGCAGCAACTGTGCCAGAGCTTCGGTGTCGCAGCCCACGTCCAGCCAGCCGAAGAGCCCGGCCGGCGGCGCGGCGAAGGTGCAGCCGGCGTCGCGGGCCAGCCGCACGCTGCGGGTGCGCGCAGCGTCCAGCTGGGTGGTCACGCGTTCGGCGTGGCGGCGCAGCGCGCCCTGGTCCAGGCACCAGGCCAGCGCCTGTTCCAGCGGGCCGGGGGTGGTCAGCGTGGTCAGCAGCTTGGTGTCGATGAGGCGCTCGGCCAGCGCTGGCGCGGCGGCCACGAAGCCGACCCGCCATTGCGGCGTCAGGATCTTCGAAAAACCGCCCACGTAGACCGTGCGCCGCAGCGCGTCCAGCTGGGCCAGCCGGGTGGCATGTGGCGGCGCCAGCCAGGCGTAGCTGTCGTCTTCCACCAGCGTCAGGTCATGCGCTTCGGCCAGGCTCAGCACCTGGTGAGCGCAGGCCGGCGACAGCGTGCCGCCGGTCGGGTTGTGCAGCACCGACACCGTCACGTAGAGCTTGGGGCTGTGGGCCTGCAGCAGCGCGGCCAGCACCGCCAGATCGGGCCCGTCGGCAGTGCGCGGCACCGGCAGCAAACGCATGCCCATGCGCGTCAAGCGGGCGTATTCGACGGCCCAGCCGGGCTCGTCCACCAGCACCGCGTCGCCCGGTTGCAGCAGGGTGCGGGCGACCAGGTCCAGGCCGTGGGTGGCGCCCACGGTGGCGACGATCTGCCCCGGCGTGGCCGCCACGCCCAGGTCGGCCAGGCGGCGTGACAGCGCGGCGCGCAGGCTGGCGTCGCCGGCCGGTTCGCCATAGCTCAACCACGGTTCGGGCTGGGCGCAGACGCGGCGCAGCGCACGCTGCAGCAGCCCGGCGTCCAGCCAGGCCACGGGCAGCGTGCCCATGCCCGGCGCGGGCAGGCCGCCTTGCGCCTGGAACATGCTGCGGATCAGCGCCGTGGCGTCCACCGGTGCGGGCAGCGGGGCGGCCCGGGCGGCCCGGGCGGCTGGTGCGGCGCCTTCGCCGCCGGCCCCGTCGCGCACGAAGTAGCCGCGCTGCGGCCGCGCCTGCGCCAGGCCACGGGCCTGCAGCAGGTCGTAGGCGCTGACTACGGTGCTGGGGCTGACGCCGTGGCGGCGCGCGCAGTCGCGCACCGACGGCAGCCGCGCGCCGGCGGCCAGCTGGTGCTGCGCGATGCGTTCGGCGAACAGTTCGGCCAGCTGTTCGGCCAGGCCCCCGCCGGTGGCGCGCGGCCGCAAGGCGGTGGCCAGGGGCGGGGTCTTCGGCTGGGGCTGTGTGGTTGGCATGGGCCGTACAGTTTGCTGTTCTGTGCTGGAAAGTGTACGGCTGCTGTGCTGGTTGTGGCGCATAGACTGGCCCCATGCCCAGCCCTTGCACCCCCGCCACCGCCCTGCCACCGCCGCCCACCCGGCTGAGCGACGCCACGCGCGGCTGGCTGCTGGGTTGCCTGGGCGTGACCCTCTTCGCCATGACGCTGCCCATGACGCGCCTGGCCGTGGGTGACGCCAGCGCGCCGCAACTGCCGCCGGGCTTCGTCACCGCCGGCCGCGCCGCCGTGGCCGGCGTGCTCAGCGTGCTCTACCTGCTGGCCGTGCGCGCCAGCCGCCCGCCGCGCGCGCTGTGGCCGGCGCTGGCCGTCAGTGCGCTGGGCACGGTGGTGGGTTTTCCGCTGGGTCTGGCGCTGGCCCTGCGCGAGGTACCCGCCATGCACGCCGCGGTGGTCACCGGCGTGCTGCCGCTGGCCACGGCGCTGATCGCCGCCGCCGCCACACGGCAGCGGCCGTCGGCCGGCTTCTGGGCCTGCGCCGTGCTGGGCTGCGGCCTGGTGCTGGCCTTCGCGGCGTGGCAGGGCAGCGGCGCGCTGTCGGTGGCCGACGGCTGGCTGCTGCTGGCCGTGTTGTCAGCCGCGACCGGCTATGTGGCCGGTGCGCGGGCGGCGGCGGTGCTGCCCGCGCAGCAGGTGATTTGCTGGGTGCTGGTGGGTTC
>JAYVBO010000382.1:0-3261 GCA_043750435.1 Betaproteobacteria bacterium
CCGCATCAGCACGCTGCGCAAGGTCGATTGGGGTTCGATGCGCGCCAACTTCTACGTGATGTTTCCGCAGGACAAGATGGACGATCTGCCGGCCACCTACATCAGTGCTTTCCGCGCGCCCGACGCGGTGGCCGGCGCCAACGCTGAGCCGGGTCTCAGCTTCGACAGCCGCTTGAGCCGCGACTTCCCCAACATCACCAGTGTCGATGTGTCGGCCAGCATTGCGCAGGTGCAGCGCGTGCTGAATCAGGTGATCCGTGCGGTGGAATTTCTCTTCGGCTTCACGCTGGTGGCCGGCCTGGTGGTGCTGTTCGCGGCGGTCTCGGCCACGCGTGACCAGCGTTCGCGTGAATTCGCCATCATGCGGGCGCTGGGCGCCAGCAGCCGCCTGCTGGCTCAGGTGCAGCGGGCTGAGCTGCTGGGCGTGGGCGCCTTGGCCGGCGGCCTGGCTTCAGTGGCGGCCATGGCCGTTGGCTGGGGGCTGGCGCGTTACGTTTTTGACTTCGCGTGGAGCCCCTCACCCTGGGTGCCACTGGCCGGTGCCGTCACCGGCGCGCTGCTGGCCTTGCTGGCCGGCTGGTGGGGCCTGCGCGAAGTGCTGCGCCGGCCGGTGGTGGAAACGCTGCGCAGCTCGGCGGCAGTGTAAGAGCGCGCTTCGCTTCGCTGCGCCGGCGTTCAGGCGTGCAGCGGCCTGTCGGTGCCCAGCTGGAAGCGGCTCAGCACGTCGGCCAGGCGCGCGGCCTGCGCGCGCAGGCTTTCGGCAGCGGTGGCCGATTGCTCAACGAGCGCGGCGTTCTGCTGCGTCATGCCGTCCAGGTCCGAAACGGCACTGTTGACCTCGCCGATGCCGGCACTTTGCTCGCCGGTGGCGGCGCTGATCTCGCCGATGACTTCAGAAACGCGGCGCACGCTGACCACCAGTTCGTTCATGGTGATGCCGGCAGCGGCCACCTGTTGAGCGCCGGTTTCAACGCGCTCGGTGCTCAGGCCGATCAACTGCTTGATTTCACGCGCTGCGGCGGCACTGCGCTGGGCCAGTGAGCGGACCTCTGAGGCCACCACCGCGAAGCCGCGGCCTTGCTCGCCGGCGCGGGCGGCTTCCACGGCGGCGTTCAGCGCCAGGATGTTGGTCTGGAAGGCTATGCCGTCGATGGTGCCGATGATGTCGGCAATGCGCTTGGCGCTGCCGTGTATCTCGTTCATGGTGGCCACCACCTGCGCCACGGCCACGCCGCCGCGCTCGGCCACGCTGCTGGCCGATGCGGCCAGTTCATTGGCGGTGCGCGCCGACTCGGCCGTCTGACGCACCGCGCCGGTCAGCTGCTCCATCGAGCTGGCGGTGCGCTGCAGCGTGCTGGCGGCCTGTTCGGTGCGGCCGCTGAGGTCGGTGTTGCCGGTGGCAATTTCGTGGGCGGCGTTGCTGATGCTGTCATTGGCCAGGCGCACGGTCTGCATCGACTCGCGCAACTGCTTGACCATGTGGTCCTGTGAGCGCAGCAGGTCGCCGATTTCGTCGTCGCCCCGGCTGGGGACGTCCACCGTCAATTCACCGGCGGCCACCGCCACGCTGACCTGCACGGCGCGCGCCAGGTCTTGCACCACACGGCGCTGCATCACCCAGGCGGCAAACACCGCGCCCGCCGTGGCCAGCAGACCCAGGCCGCTCAGCAACAGCAGCGTGCCGAAAATGCGCCGGCTGGTGGCTTGCTCCTGGGCCGCGTGCAGCGTGTCTCGGCGTTGCAGCAGCAATTCGACAGATTTGGACAGATCGACGTAAGTCTTCTCGGCGCTGCGCATCGCGCCCACGCCCATATTGGCGTCGACTTCGGTCAGCTCCAAGGCTTTGTCGACCTGCTTGCCGTAGGCCTGCACCAGCGCGGCGGACTGGGCCACGCGGCTGTCCAGTTCGCTGTCCTTGCCGTCACCCAAGCCGCTGCCCGGATCGTCGGCCAGTTCGATGGCGCGCTGGATGTCTTCGACCTGCTTCTTCATGCCCATGCGGAAGGCCAGCACTTCTTCCTTCTTCAAGGATTCGAAGATGGCTTGGGTGCGGTACACGCCGGCATGGGCCTGGCCCAGCTGGATGCGCGCTTCGATCAGGGTGCGCAACAGTTGGGCGCTGGCTTCGAAATTGCCGCGCGCTTGCGCCGCTTCGCGGGTCATCATCACCGCGTTCAGCCCGCCCGCGCTGAAGGCGATGCAGGCCACGCCCAGCGGCACGATCAGAAGTTTTCCGGCCAGTTTCATGGTGTCGTGCCGGTCGCCCGGCCTTCAACTTGCGTTATTTGTAGACGCCGCCGCAGACCGCCAGATCGCCGGCCTTTTCGCAGTACATCAGCTTTGGTTCTATCTTCTTGCTCAGTGGGTTGGTGAACTTGTATTCCTGCCAGGCACCGGCCGGCTTGGCCTGGACCATGGCAACGCGGTCCTTGACGAAGTACTTGCCGTCGATGTCGGTCAGCTCGATCAGGTCGCGACCCACTTGTTTGGGGTTGGCGCCGTGGGCCAGGCATTTGCCTTCCAGGGTGTAGGCCACCAGGTACAGGTCGCGGTCGACAAAGCTGCCCTTGGTGTTGTTGATTTCGGCGTAAGCCTTTTCAGCGCCGTTGGCTTTCAGGAAGGCCACGCCCTTCTTCACCATGGCGACGGCGTCGTCCTTGGTGGCTGTGGCGCTGGCACTGGCGTGGGCGACGCCCGTCGCCAAGCTGCACAAGGCCATCAGGGTGGGCAGGGCGATTCGTGCGGTGGTCTTCATGTGCCTGTCTCCGTTCAGGGGCGGTCGCTGGGGGGGTGTCAATTGCCGATGAGGCCCATGTCGGCGCCGCTCATCAGGCCTTCGATGTCCATCAGGATCAGCATGCGTTCGGCTTCGTTCTCGCCCTGGCCGCTTTTGATGGTGCCGATGCCGGTGATGTAGTTGGCGTCCACGCTGCTGCTCAGCTCGGGCGCGGGTTTGATGTTTTCGCGGCTCAGTTCCAGCACGTCGGACACCGAATCCACCACCGCGCCGACCACGCGGCCGCGCACGTTCAGCACCACCACCACGGTGAAGGTGTTGTATTCGGCGGTGTCGCAACCCAGCTTCAGTCGCAGGTCGATGATGGGCACGATGACACCGCGCAAATTCACCACGCCCTTGATGAAAGGCGGCGCATTGGCGATGCGCGTGGGATGTTCGTAGGACCGGATTTCCTGCACGCGCAGGATGTCAATGCCGTATTCCTCGGCGCCGAGCTTGAAGGCCAGGAACTCGCGCAGCGT
>JAYVBO010000383.1:0-3252 GCA_043750435.1 Betaproteobacteria bacterium
AGCATCTGCTCGGCATAGGGCTGCCAGTCGGTGGCGCAGTGCAGGTAGCCGCCCGGCGCCAGGCGGGTGACCAAGGCGGCGACGAAATCCGACTGGATCAGCCGGCGCTTGTTGTGTCGCTTCTTGTGCCAGGGGTCGGGGAACCAGATGTGCACGCCGGCCAGCGCGCCGGGCGTGATCATCTGGTCCAGCACCTCTACCGCGTCATGTTGCAGCAGCCGCACGTTCGTCAGCGGCAGCGCACCAATGTGCTTGAGCATGGCGCCCACGCCGGGCGTGTGCACCTCGATGGCGATGAAGTCGGTGCCGGGCTGGGCCTGTGCCACCTGCGCGGTGGCGTCGCCCATGCCGAAACCGATCTCCAGCACACGCGGCGCGTGGCGGCCGAAGACGGCGTCCAGGTCCAGCGGCTGCGGCTGGTAGGGCAGGATGTATTGCGGACCCAGGTCGGCCAGCGCGCGCTGCTGGCCGGTGCCCAGGCGGCCGGCCCGCACCACGAAGCTGCGCAGCGGGCGGCCACGCAGGGCGGCGTTGTCGTCCGCCGCGGTGTCTTGTGGCGGCGTGGTGGGGCTTTTGGAGGTGTCAGGCATGGGGCGGCGATTGTGCCCGCCCCGTGCCGTTCAGCGGACCTGTGACTGCTGCTTCAGGCGATCAAGCGGCCAGGCGCACATGCCCCTGCTGTTCGGCCATGCTGCGCGCCAGCAGTTTGACCAGCGCGTAGGCGGTGGCGATGTGCGGCGTGGGCGTCTCGGTCAGCCGGCCCAGTTCCACCACGGCACCCACCAGCGCGTCGATCTCGGGTTCGCGCCCGGCTTCCACGTCCTGCAGCATCGAGGTCTTGTGCTTGCCCACCTTCTCGGCACCCGCGATGCGCTTGTCCAGGCTGACCCGGAATTCAATGCCCAGCTTGCCGGCCACCGCTTGCGCCTCGCGCATCATGTCGGCGGCCAGTTCGCGGGCCAGCGGGTACTGGCAGATGTCGACCAGCGTGGCGTGGCTCAGCGCGCTGATCGGGTTGAAGGTCAGGTTGCCCCACAGCTTCAACCAGATCTCAGCCCGGATGTTGTCCAGCACCGGCGCCTTGAAGCCGGCACGGGTGAAGCAGTCGGCGATGCGCTGCACCCGTTCGCTGCTGCTGCCGTCCAGTTCACCCAGCGGGAAGCGGTCGCCTTCAACGTGTTGGACCACGCCGGGCGCGATCAACTCCGACGCCGGATACACCACGCAGCCCAGCACGCGGCGGGCCGGAATGTGCTGGGCAATGACGCCGCTCGGGTCCACGCTGTGCACCTGCGTGCCGGCCAGCGCGCCGCCGTGTTCGTGGAAGTACCAGTAGGGGATGCCGTTCTGCATGGTGACGACCACCGTGTCGGGCCCGAACAGCTTGGGCACGTCGAGCGCCACGGCCTCCAACTGGTGGGCCTTCAGCGCCAGGATGACCAGGTCTTGCGGCCCGGCCTCGTTGTAGTCGTTGGTGGCGCGGACATTGCTGGCGATGTGCTCGCTGCCGTCCTGCATCACCAGTTTCATGCCGTGGGCGCGGATGGCTTTGAGGTTTTCGCCGCGAACGATGAAGGTGACGTCTTCACCGGCCAGGGCCAGTTTCACCCCGACATAGCCGCCGATGGCGCCGGCGCCAATGATGGCAATTTTCATGATTTCTCTCCGATCTGAATGGGGTGTGAACGGCTCGGGGCTTCAGCGCGCTGCATAGCGGTTGCTGAGCGTTCCGATGCCGGCGATCTGCACGCTGACGTCACTGCCGGGCTTCATCGAGCCCACGCCAACGGACGTGCCGCACAAGATCACGTCGCCCGGCAACAGGGTCATGTCGCGCGAGATGAAGCTGACCAGCTGCGCCACGCTGAAGTGCATGTCGCTGACGGGATATTCCTGCCGCACATCGCCGTTCAGCACGGTGCGAACCACCAGCGTGGCCGGGTCCAGGCCGGTGGCTATGGCCGGGCCCATCGGGCAGAAGCCGTCCATGCCCTTGGCCCGTGTCCACTGCGCGAAGCTGGCGTCGCGGTTGAGGATCTCGGCTTCGGTGATGTCGTTGGCGCAGGTGTAGCCGAAGACATGCGCCATCGCATCGGCTTCATCCACGTTGGTCGCTGCCTTGCCGATGACGATGCCCAGTTCGCCTTCGAAAACAACCTTGCCCTGGGCCCAGGGCTGCAGCACGGTGTCACCCGGGTGGGCGTAGCTGTTGGGTGACTTGATGAAGTACAGCGGCTCGGCCGGCGTGCCCAGGCCCAGCTTGGTTCGCAGCGCGCGGAAGTTGTTCCACAGCGCCACCACCTTGGTCGGCTGGCTGGGGTGCAGCAGCTGCACGTCGGCCAAGGCCAGCGTGCGGCCGGTGGGCGAGGGCTGGGCGTACATATCGCCCTGGTATTCGGTGATCTGGTCGGGCTTTAGCGTGCCGAAGGCGATGCGTTCGCCCACGGCAAAGCGCACCCACAGCTGCGGGTTGGTGTGCATGGCGGCCCCTCAGATCACGCGTTCGGCGCGCAAGGCGTCGATCTGCGCAGTCGTGTAGCCGAGTTGCTCCAGCACCTCGATGGTGTGTTCGCCCAACAGCGGTGAACGGGTCACTTCGGTGGGGCTGTCGGACATCTTGATCGGGTTGCCCACGGTCAGGTATTTGCCGCGCACCGGATGGTCGACTTCGACGATGGTGCCGCTGGCGCGCAGCGATTCATCGGCGGCGATTTCCTTCATCGACAGGATGGGACCGCAGGGGATGTCGTAGCCGTTCAAGATCTCCATCGCCTCGATCTTGTCCTTGGTCATCGTCCACTGCTCGATGCGGCGGAAGATGGGCTTCAGGTGCAGCAGGCGCGCGCCGGGCGTGGCGAAGGCTTCGTCGTCGATCCAGCCTTCCTCGCCGATGACCTTGCACACCGCCGGCCACACGGCAGCCTGGGTGATGAAGTAGATGTAAGCGTTGGGGTCGGTTTCCCAGCCCTTGCACTTCAGGATGGAACCCGGCTGGCCACCGCCGCTGGCGTTGCCCGCGCGGGGCACCGAATCACCGAACTTGCCGTCGGGGTATTGCGGAAATTCATGCAGCGTGCCGGTGCGTTCCAGGCGCTGCTGGTCGCGCAGCTTGACGCGGCACAGGTTCAGCACGGCGTCTTGCATCGGCGCCAACACCTTCTGGCCGCGGCCGGTGGTTTGGCGTTGCAGCAGTGCGGCCAGGATGCCCAGGGCCAGGTGCAGGCCGGTGCCGCTGTCGCCGATTTGCGCGCC
>JAYVBO010000384.1:0-3248 GCA_043750435.1 Betaproteobacteria bacterium
CATCGTGGCCTATGTCGGGCGGCTGCACCCGGTGGGCATCGTGTTCTCGGGCCTCTTGATGAGCCTGTTCTACATCGGCGGTGAACTGGCGCAGTCGCGGCTGGGTTTACCCAAATCGCTGACCGGCGTCTTTCAGGGCCTGCTGCTGTTCACGCTGCTGGCCTGCGACACGCTCATCGTTTACCGCATCCGGTGGCAGCGCGCGCCGGCTGCCCTCGTGAAAGCAGCCTGACATGGAAGGCCTCTCGCTGCTGTTGGCTGCCACGCTGAACGCCGGCACCGTGCTGGCCATCGCCGGCCTGGGCCTGCTGATCAACGAACGCGCCGGCGTCGTCAACCTGGGCGCCGAAGGCTTGATGCTGATCGCCGCCATCGCCGGCTTCGCCACCGCCGTGCACACCGGCAGCGACACCCTGGCCTTCTGCGCCGGGGCGCTGGCCGGTGGCCTGATGGCCGCCATCTTCGGCTGCCTGGTGATCTGGCTGAACACCAACCAGGTGGCCACCGGCCTGGCGCTCAGCCTCTTCGGCGGCGGCTTCTCGGCCTTCGTGGGCATACGCTACGTTTCAGAAAAGCTGGGCGCACGGCCCGACTTCCACATCCCGGTGCTGGGTGACCTGCCCTTCATCGGGCCGGCGCTGTTCCGCCAGCACCCCATGGTCTACATCGTCATCGCCCTGACCGTGGCCCTGAGTTGGTTTCTCTACCGCTCGCGTGCCGGGCTGGTGCTGCGGGCCATCGGTGAATCGCCCGAATCGGCCCACGCGCTGGGCTACCCGGTGCGGCGCATCCGGCTGGTGGCGGTGGTGGTGGGCGGCGCGCTGTGCGGCGTGTCGGGCGCCTACATCTCGGTGGTCTACACGCCGCTGTGGGTTGAAGGCATGGTGGCCGGCAAGGGCTGGATCGCCCTGGCTCTGACCACCTTCGCCACCTGGCGGCCCGCGCGCCTGCTGCTGGGCGCCTACCTGTTTGGCGGCGTGACCATGCTGCAGTTCTATCTGCAGGGCGAAGGCGTGCACGTGCCCAGCCAGTTCCTGACCATGCTGCCCTACCTGGCCACCATCTTGGTGCTGGTGCTGATATCGCGCAACGCCAACTTCATCAAGATCAACATGCCCGCTTCTTTGGGCAAGCCGTTTTTCCCGGGCGCCTGACTGCCGCTGCAAACCCCAGGCGCTGCACCCTTCCATCGACAACAGGAGAGAGTCCCATGACCGTCCACACCAAGCGCTCGCTGTTACGGCTGGCCAGCTGGTCCGCTTTGGCTGCTACCGCCGCCCTCGTCGGCTGCGGCAAGAAGGAAGAAGCACCTGTGGCTGCGGCGCCGGCCTCGTCGGCTTCCGCGCCGGCCAAGGTCGCGCCGCTGAAGATTGCCTTCGCCTACCTGGGCCCGGCCGGCGACCACGGCTGGACCTACGCGCACGACAACGCACGCAAGGCCATCGAGCAGGAATTCGGCGACAAGATCGTCACCAGCTTCGTTGAGAACGTGCCCGAATCGGCCGACGCCGAACGCATCTTTCGCGACATGGCCAGCCAGGGCAACAAGCTGATCTTCGGCACCAGCTTCGGCTACATGGAGCCGATGCTGAAAGTGGCTGAAGAGTTCAAGGACGCGAAGTTCGAACACGCGACGGGCTTCAAGCAAACCGACAACCTGCGCAGCTACGACAGCCGCAGCTACATGGGCGCCTACATGGCCGGCATCATTGCCGGCAAGATGACCAAGACCAACACGCTGGGCGTGGTGGGTTCCATACCGGTGCCCGAAGTCATCCGCAACATCAACGCCTACACCCTGGGCGCGCAAAGCGTGAACCCGAAGATCAAGACCAAGGTGGTCTGGGTCGGCAGCTGGTTCGACCCCCCGAAGGAAACCGAAGCCGCGCAGAGCCTGATCAATGGCGGCGCCGACGTGCTACTGCAGAACACCGACAGCACCGCCGTGCTGCAGACCGCCGAGAAGAACAAGAAGTTCGCCTTCGGCTGGGACAGTGACATGAGCAAGTTCGCGCCGCAAGCCCATCTGGCCTCGGCCATCATCAACTGGACGCCCTATTACAAGAAGGCGGTGCAGGACGCGCTGGACGGCAAGTGGGCGGGCAAGACCGCCACCTGGTGGGGCGTCAAGGAAGGCGCCAACGACATCGTCGCCATCAGCGAAAAAGTGCCGGCCGATGTGAAAGAGCTGATCGCCAAGACCAAGGCCGGCCTGGGTGACGGCACGGTGGACGCCTTCAAGGCGCCGCTGGTGGGCCAGGACGGCAAGGAAATGTTGAAGGCCGGTGTAACCGCCGACGACAAGTTCCTGGGCGGCATGATGTTCTACGTCAAGGGCGTCGAAGGCAAGATTCCCAGCGACAAGAAGTAAGTTCCCTCAAGTCGGCCCGCAAGGGGCCGACAACCCGAAGGCGAACACCGGATGAAGCCGTCCGGTGTTCGCCGGTCGCGCATCTCCTGCGTGACCGGCGCCAGCAAGGCGCATGCCAGCAAAACGCTGGCCGCGGATAAGGCCCCACAAGGCGTGCCTAATCCCTCAAGGCCTCAAGTTCGAAGCCTCAGTTCCGATATCCCGACGACATGAACCGGTAAAGCGCACCGCCTGCAACCAGCAGCCCGCGCCACGCCGGTCCCCGAATCGCCGAGAAGGACTGATCCATGGCTTCCATCATCACCTCGTTCAGCACTGCGCAAATTGCCCTTCTGAGCACGTCGCAAATTGCGGCACTGGGCACTGCCGACTGGGCTGCGTTCAGCGCCGACCAGATCGTCGCGCTCACCACGGGGCAGATCGGGGCGATACAGGTCAGCGGCCTGCAGGCCTTGACCACGGCGCAGATCGCAGCCTTCGAAAGCCGCGACGTGGCGGCCTTCACCGGCAGCCAGATCGCGTCGCTGGGCCTGGCCGCCATCCAGGCGCTGAGCACCGCACAGGTCGGCGCCTTCACCTCCGGCCAAGTGCAAGCCCTGAGCACCGCCCAGATCCGCGCCATGGACGCGGTTGACCTGGCTCAGCTGAGCACCAGCGCCATCGCCGGCATCTCGAGCGCCCAGCTGGGCAGCCTGAGCGTCGCCCAGTTCACGGCCCTGGAATCGAGCCAGTTCGCGGCCTTCAGCACGGCGCAAATGCAGGCACTGAGCACCAGCCAGATCAGCCTGCTGAGCACCGGTGACGCCATCGCCCTGGGTTCGGCCCAGCTGGCCGCCCTGAGCTCGACCCAGCTGCGCGCGCTGACCACCAACGCCAT
>JAYVBO010000385.1:0-3242 GCA_043750435.1 Betaproteobacteria bacterium
TGCGCCCGCGCGACCACGCCTTCGCCTACCCGACCTATTTCCTGATGTTGCCGATGCGCACGCTGCGCGCAGCACCCTGCGCTGCGCTGGCCCGCAACCGCCGTGGCCTGCTGAGCTTTCACGACCGCGACCATGGCGACGGCGGAGCCGACGCGCTGGCCTGGCTGGACGGCGTGCTGGCGGCTGAAGGCATCCAAGACGCCCAGGGCGAAGCCTGGCTGCACACCTACCCGCGCGTGCTGGGCTATGTCTTCAAGCCGGTCAGCTTTTGGTACTGCCACCGCGCCGACGGCACGCTGGCCGCCGTGGTGGTGGAGGTGAACAACACCTTCGGCGAACGTCATTGCTATTTGCTGGCCGGCAGCGAGTTGGCCTACGGCCGTGAACAGCGGGCGCGCAAGGTGTTTCACGTCTCGCCCTTCTGCGCCATCGAAGGCGGCTACCGCTTCCGTTTCATGCGCACGGCCAGCCGCACCGTGGCCCGTGTGGACCACGACGACGAACAAGGCCCGCTGCTGCAAACCAGCGTCAGCGGCCACCTGGCGCCACTGACCCGCAGCACCGTGCGCGCGGCCTTTTTCGGCATGCCGCTGATGACACTGGGCGTGCTGTTGCGCATCCATTGGCAGGCCCTGCTGCTGTGGCGCAAGCGCCTGCCCTTCATCCGCAAGCCGGCGCCGCCGCAGGCTTTCGTTTCGCGTTGACGCCATCCCTCCACACCCTACCGGCCTGCTGTTCATGACCACCTCCATCGCCCAGCCGTTCACCCTGTCCCACACCGCGCCACCGGCTGCGCGCGCTCTTTTTCGCGTGCTGCGGCAGCTGCGCGTGGGCTCGCTGGACCTGCAATTGCCCGACGGCACGCAGGCCCATTTCGGCGGCCACGGAGAAACCGGCGAACCGCGTGCGGCCATCCGCCTGCGCGACTGGAGCGTGTGCACGGCCGCGCTGAAAAGCGGCGACATCGGCTTCGCGGAAAGCTACATCGCTGGCGGCTGGACCAGCCCCGACGTGGTGGCGCTGCTGAAGCTGTTCATCGCCAACCGCGATGCGCTGGAGACCATGATCTACGGCAGCTGGTGGGGTTCGTTGGCCTACCGGCTGAAGCACCTGCTGAACCGCAATTCACGCCAGGGCAGCCGCAAGAACATCCACGCCCATTACGACATCGGCAACCCGTTCTACCGCCTGTGGCTGGACGAAACGATGAACTACAGCAGTGCCATGTTCGAAGGCGATTTCAGCCAACCCACGGCGCAGGCACAGGCCGTGAAGGTGCGCCGCGCCATCCGCGAATGCGGTCTGCAGCCCGGCCAGCGCCTGCTGGAAATCGGCTGCGGCTGGGGGGCGTTGGCGGAATGCGCGGCGGGCGAATTCGGCGCCCAGGTCACCGGCGTCACGCTGTCCACCGAACAGCTGGCCTACGCCCGCGACCGCGTTGCCCAAGCCGGTCTGGCGGACCGCACCGAGCTGCGCTTGCAGGACTACCGCGACATCGCCGACGGGCCCTATGACGCCATCGCCTCCATCGAGATGTTCGAGGCCGTGGGCCGCGAATACTGGGGCAGCTTCTTCAGCTCCTTGCGCGACCAGCTCAAGCCCGGCGGCCGGGCCTGCATACAGACCATCACCATCCGCGACGACCTGTTCGAACGCTATGTCCGTTCGACCGATTTCATCCAGCAGTACATCTTCCCCGGCGGCCTGTTACCCAGCCCTTCGGCCTTCCGCGCCGAGGCCGCCAAGGCCGGCTTGGAAGTCGTCAATGAATGCGCCTTCGGCCCTTGCTACGCCGAAACGCTGCGCCGCTGGCGGCAGCAGTTCCTGAAGCAAGACCCACAGCTGCGCCAGCTGGGTTTCGACACCCGCTTCATGCGCATCTGGGAGTTCTATCTGGCCTATTGCGAGGCGGCCTTTGACACCGGCAACACCAATGTCATGCAGTTCACCCTGAGGCGGCCGGCGTGAACACGCAGCGGCGCTGGTTGCTGGTGACGGCGACGGCGGCAGCGGCGCTTGCCGGGGCCGGCACAACGCGGGCGCAGCCCTCGGCCACGGCCAACGTGTCCGTGCCGCCCGAGGTGGCCGCAGCCTTGGCCGACGCCCGCCTGCAGGGCAGCGCGCGCATGCGCTTCCTTGGCTTGTCCATCTACACCTCGCGCTTGTGGGTGGGCAAGGCCGCCGTGGTGGCCGACTGGATGAGCCTGCCCTTCGCCATCGAAATCGAATACGCCCGCACGCTGTGGGGTTCGATGATTGCCGAGCGCTCGCTAACCGAGATGCGCCGCCAGGGCGACATCGCACCCGAACGGGCCGAGCGCTGGCTGACCACGATGAAGGCGCTGTTCCCCGACGTGAAAGAAGGCGACCGCCTGACCGGCGTGCACACCCCCGGCCAGGGCGCGCGCTTCTTCTTGAATGGCCAGCCGCACGGCGCGCCGCAGGATGAGGACTTCGCGCGGGTTTTCTTCGGCATCTGGCTGTCGCCCAAAACCTCGGAACCGGCGCTGCGCAGCGGCATGCTCGGACAGGCCCCGTGACCGGCACCGCCGGCGCCTGGCAGGGCGGCTGGCTGCAGGGCCTGCGCTATGGCGCGCTGGGCCTGCCGTTGGCCTTCGTGGCGCTGCCGCTCTACGTCATCTTGCCCAACCACTACGCCAGCACCTTCGGCATCCCGCTGGCCACCTTGGGCGCCATGCTGCTGGGCGCGCGCTTGCTGGACGCCGTGGCCGACCCGTGGATAGGCCGACTGGTTGATGGCTGGTTCAAGCTGTCGCTGAGCCGCGTGCTGGCCGCCGCCGCCCTGGCCGCCGTGGTGCTGGCACTGGGCTTTCGCGGCCTGTTCTTTCCGCCCGTGCAAGGCCAGACCGCGCTGCTCGTCTGGTGCGCGGCGCTGCTGGCCGTGACCTACCTGAGCTACAGCGTGCTGTCGGTGCTGCACCAGGCCTGGGGCGCGCGGCTGGGCGGCGACGAGGTGCAGCGCGCGCGCATCGTGTCGTGGCGCGAAGGGCTGGCGCTGGTGGGCGTGCTGGTGGCCAGCGTGCTGCCTGCGCTGGCCGGCTTGTCGGTGGCCAGCGTCGTGTTTGCCGTGGCGCTGTGCTCGGCGTGGTGGCTGCTGCGGCTGGCCCCCGCGCCCACGGCCGGGGCCACGCCCGACGCCGCGCCGGGGCAAGCCGGCCCGCTGGCCACACCGGCCTTCCGCCGCCTGCTGCTCATCTACCTGGTCAACGGCGTGGCCAGCG
>JAYVBO010000386.1:0-7511 GCA_043750435.1 Betaproteobacteria bacterium
GCCCAGCGCCCCGATGGACTGGTCTTCGAAGCCGGCCTTCAGCAAGGTGGCGCCAGCCGGGTTGGGTGCATTGGCGATGACGGTCAGCCCGCCGCCGGCCACCGCGCCGGCCACCAGCATGTATTTGGCGGCGTCGGAGATGCCGGCAATCAGCGAACCCAGGTAGGTCAACGCCGCGTTGTCGGTGATGGCCGTCAAGCCCAGCGCACCGAAGAACAGCGCGGCCGGCGCCAGGCTGGACACGATGGGCTGCAGCCACCACTGCTGCATGCCACCCAGCACCACCAGGCCAGCCAGGAAGAAGCCCACCAGCAGCGCTTCTTTCAGCAACAGCGGGTTCTGGTGCTTGGCGTAGGCATGGGTGTAGCCGAGGAACAGCATGAACAGCCCGATGAAGATGACCGGGTGGTGGGCAAAAGCCACCACGCCGCCCAGGAAGGCGAAGTGGATCAGCGTGACGGCCAGCGGCACCGGCGCCGAGACTGCAGCCGCCGGCGCCACGGGCGCGCGCAGGTGCGGGCGCAGCAGCAGGGTCATCACCGTGGCGTTCACCAGCACGGCCAGCGCCGCCTTCCAGCCGAAATGGGTGGCCATGAAAGCGGTGTCCCAGTTCCAGCGGGCCGCCACCATCAGCACCGGCGGCGCGGCGAACGAGGTCAGCGTGCCGCCGACGCTGACGTTGACGAAGAGCACGCCTAGAGCGCCGTACTTCAGCTTCTCGGGCATGGCGCGGGTGAATACGCGGCCGGCCAGCATCAGCGCAGCCAAGGTCATGGCGGCGGGCTCGGTGATGGCCGAACCCACCAAAGGCACCACAGCCAGGCAGATCCACACCTCGGCCACCGCTGTGCGCACCGGCACGACGCGGGCCAGGGCCGACACCACGGCCTGTATGCCCATCAGCACCGGGCGCGAAGCAGCCACCACCATGATGGTGAACACGAAGAGCGGTTCGGTGTATTGCCGGGTCTCGGCGTAGGCGATGGCGCGGCCGCTGCCCACCATCAAGGCCATCACCGTGATGAGCACGAAGGCCCAGAAGCCGAAGACGACTTCGATTTCGCCCAGCAGGTGGAAAAGCCCGCCGTGGCGCGGGCTGTGGTGGGCCAGTCGCTCAAAAGCCTTGGCAGAAAAGGTGTGCAGCAGGGCCATGCCAAACAGCACGGCGGCAACGAGGTCGAGATCGGACATGGCCCGAGTATGGCAAGCCCGCCCGCAATTCCAGGTCTTTACGGGCCGTCCACCTTCACCAGGTTGTCCGCCGAATTGCGGTCGATGCGCTTGTTGTAGGGGTCCACGCCCACCCACAGCGGGGGCTGGGCCACGGTCAGGGTCACCGTCTGCCTGCCGCTGTGGATGCGCTGCCGCGTGAAGGCCAACACCGATTTCGCGGTGTAGCCGGGCCGCCCGGGCTCGGCACTGAACACGCCGATGTCCACCGCTTCGTCCAGCGGCGCTTCGGTTTCTTTGCCCTTGCCGTCGGCGTAGAACTTCTTGGCTTCAACCTCGAAGCTGACGTCGTATTGGCCATCGGCGCGTTTCACGCTTTTCGCGTTCACCGCCTTCAGGTCCAGCAGCGTGATCTTCAGGAACAGGTCGTCGATCAGCGCGTCGTGTTCGGGGCCGGCTTCTTCACGCAGCAGCTTCAGGAAATCCAGCGTGTTCGGATAGGGCGCGGCCTTGAAGGCGTATTGCTGCAACAGGCGCGCCATCGCCCGGTTGACCTTGGCTTCACTTGATAGCGCCACTCGAATTTGGCGATCGAGGCAAACATGATCAGGCCGCCTTCAGCGCGGCTTCGGCTTGCGCCGTGCGCTGCTGGTGCAGCGTCGCGAAGTAGACGTCTTCCAGCCCGGCTTCCACCGCTGCGAAACCCACGCCGGGCGACGCATCGGCCAGCACGCGGATGACCGTGCGCCCGGCGCGCAGCCGCGTGGCAATCACCGCCTGCTGCGCCTTGGCGGCGTCGAGTTCGTGCTTGGCGATGCTGGCCTGCCAGATGCGCCCTTGCAGCGCGGCGATCAGTTCGCCCGGCGTGCCGGTCTGCACGATGCGCCCGCCGACCAGGATGGCCATGCGTGGGCACAGGTCGGTCACGTCGTCGACGATGTGGGTCGACAAGATCACCACCACGCTTTCGCCGATTTCACTCAGCAGGTTGTTGAAGCGGTTGCGCTCTTCCGGGTCCAGGCCGGCTGTGGGTTCGTCCACGATGATCAGCTGCGGGTTGCCGATGAGCGCCTGCGCAATGCCGAAGCGCTGGCGCATGCCACCCGAAAAACCGGCGATGGCTTTCTTGCGCACGTCCCACAAATTGACCTGGCGCAGCAGCGCTTCGACGGTGTCCTTGCGATCACCTTTGCCGGCCACGCCTTTCAGCACGGCCAGGTGGTCCAGCATGTCGGCGGCCGAGACGCGGGGGTAGACACCGAAGTCTTGCGGCAGATAGCCCAGCGTGGCGCGCAGGGCCTCGGGCTGTTTGAGCACGTCGATGGCGCTGAATTGGATCTGCCCGCTGCTGGGCACCTGCAGCGTCGCCAGGCAGCGCATCAAACTGCTCTTGCCGGCGCCGTTGGGGCCCAGCAGGCCGAACATGCCGGCGGGGATGTCGAGGCTGACGCTGTCCAGCGCGCGGGTGCCGTTGGCGTAGACGTGGGTGAGGTCGCGGATGCTGAGCATGTCGGGCCGATCTGACGGTGCAGCACCGGGGCCGCTTGTGGCCGCGACTCTAGTGGCGCGTGTGTCTGCAGTGCCCTCGGCTTGCGACGGACTGTGACGGCGGGCGCATGGGCTGCAGGTGCGCCGCCTGGTCAGCGGCGGCTCAGCGGCGGGTCAGCGCTCCCAGGGCGACGCCACGCGCTGGTCTATGGTGCCGAAGACGTTCAGGCCGCGCCCGTCGCGCATCTCGATTTCGATGCGGTCACCGAACTGCATGAAGGCGGTTTTCGGCTCGCCGTATTCGATGGTTTCAATGGCCCGCTTCTCGGCCACACAGGCGTAGCCGTGGGTCCAGTCCTGGTTGCTGACGGTGCCGCTGCCGACGATGCTGCCGGCGCGCAAACGGCGCGTCTTGGCCACGTGGGCAATCAGCTGGCCGAAGTGGAAGCTCATCTCGGGACCGGCGTCGCACAGGCCCACGCGCTGGCCGTTCCAGCGGCTTTCCAGCGGCAGGTGCAGGCGGCCACCCTGCCAGGCGGCGCCGACTTCGTCCAGCGTCACGGCCACCGGGCTGAAGGCGGTGGCGGGCTTGCTCTGCACGAAGCCGAAGCCCTTGGCCAGTTCACCCGGAATCAAGTTGCGCAAGCTCCAGTCGTTGACCAGCATCAGCAGGCGCACGCTGTCCAGCGCGGCGTCGGGCGCGGTGCCCAGCGCCACGTCACCGGTGACCACGGCGACTTCGCTTTCGAAGTCGATGCCCCATTCGGCGCTGGCAAACACGGCGTCGTCGCAAGGGCCTGGGAAGTCGTCGCTGCCGCCCTGGTACATCAGCGGGTCGACATAGAAGCTGTCGGGCACCGTGGCGCCCCGCGCCTTGCGCACCAGTTCAACGTGGTTCAGGTAGGCCGATCCGTCCAGCCACTGGTGGGCGCGCGGCAGCGGCGCCATGCAGTGGCGGGGCTCGAAGGCGAAGGCATGGCGCGCCTTGCCGCCGTTCAGCGTGGCGTACAGGTCTTCCAGCTGCGGGCTGATGAAGTTCCAGTCGTCCAGCACCTGCTGCAGCGTGGTGGCGATGCCGGTGGCGAAGTGCGCGCTGGCCAGGTCGCGCGAGACGACGGCCAGCAGGCCGTCGCGCGAGCCGTCCTTGAGGGTGGCGAGTTTCATGGGGTGTCCGGGGGAAGCAAAGTGCGTCTGGGGGACCGGCTGCGGCGCGGGCCGCCCGGACGGGGTGGCAGTATTGTCGGGTGACGATGGCCCTGTTCCCGCAAGCGCAAGCCCAGCCCGGTGGCAAGCCCCCCGCGCGTTGGCGCGCGGGGCTGCCGCTGGTGGCGGGCGTGCTGCTGGGCCACGCCGCCCTGCTGGCGCTGTGGCCGTCAGCACCGGGCGCGGGCACGCAGGGCGACACCAGCCGGCCGCTGCAGGTGCAAGTGCAAGTGCAAGTGCAAGTGCAAGTGCGGCAGATCACCCCCCCGCAAGCCACGCCCGACGCGCCGCCCGTGGCGACCACAACGCCGGCGCCCAGCGCAGCCCCGCCACGGGCTGCCCAAGCCGACGCCACGCCTGAGGCCGCACCCGACGCCTCACCCGCCAACCCGCAGGCCGTGGCGCAGGCCGTGGTGCAAAGCACCGAACCCGCACCCGAACCCGGCGGCGTGACGGCACCGGTCTACGCCACGCGCCTGCCGCCATCCACCACTTTGCGCTACGCCTTGCGCCGCAACGGCCAGCCCGGCCATGCCGAATTGCAGTGGCAGAGTGACGGCGCGCAATACAGCCTGCGCCTGCGCAACGAAGCCGCCGGCGCGCTGAACCTGGGCAGCGCCAGCAGCGGCGCCATCGACAGCCACGGCCTGGCGCCCGAACGCCACACCGACAGCCGGCGCGGCCGCGACGTGCGCGCCGTGAACTTCCAGCGCGACACGGCGCGCGTCACCTTCAGCGGCCCCAAAGGCGAAGTGCCGCTGGTGGCCGGCGCGCAAGACCGTTTGAGCTGGATGCTGCAACTGGCCGGCATCGCCGAAGCCAACCCGGCCCTGCGCACACCAGGCAGCGAGATCGAAGTCTTCGTGGTCGGCACGCGCGGTGATGCCGAGGTCTGGCTGTGCACCGTCGTCGGCCCCGAGGCCATCGAACTGCCCGCCGGCCCTGTGCCCAACGCCCTGCACCTGCGGCGCGAACCGCGCCGGCTGTACGACACCGCGGTGGACGTGTGGCTGGACCCGGCCCGCCACCACCTGCCGGTGCGTGTGCAGCTGCTGGTGCGCCCCACCGGCCAAGCCACCACGCTGCTGCTGGAGAGCGCGGCCGCCCTCTGACGCTGCCCGGGAAGCCACCCTGCGATGGCCCGGGGCTTGTCGCCTGCGGTGCACTGCGCCAAGATGGCCCCGTCACGGCCCCCTCATCGCCACCCCAGGAAGGATGCCCCATGGTTCGAGCGTCGAGCGACACCCGCAACCTGCTGTCGCCTGGCTTGGTGGACGCACCGGTGCTGGACGTGCTGTGCTCGCACTTCGTGTTGACCTTGACGCTGCGCCAGGCCGGACGCTTCAACCTGCGGCGCGACTGGAACAGCCTGCTGTCGCTGGTCGGTCGCCACCTGGTCTGGCCGCAGCCGGTACTGGCCCGCGTGCGCGGCTTTCTGAAGCAGCGCTGCAAGGCCAACGCGCAGTGGAAGGGCCATGAACTGCTCAGCGACGAAGCCTTCATCGCCCGCCACGGCCCCTGGCGCGGGCCTTATGAAGAAGGCACGCTGTTCTTCTACATCGACGAATACATCAAGGATGCGCCGAAGGACCTGCTGACGGTACTGGCCAGCAGTTGCGACTGGCTGGCCCGCAGGCTGAAGAAGGAATCGACGCTGGTGCAGAAGAACATCGACGCGCTGGCGGGTCTGCTGCAACTCAACCCGGCCGAGCGCGCGCTGCTGCTCTACGGCACGCTGGCCCGCTACCAGCGTGACCTGCGCGGCCTGCTGGTCGAATTCAAGGTCAACAGCGCGCAAGAGGCCTACGCCGCGCTGGCCGCGGTGGCCGGCGTTGAGGCCAGCGAGGTGGCCGAAGCGCTGCGCGCCGGTTCGCGGCTGGAACGCATCGGCATGATCGAAAACCTGATCAGCGAACAGAACATCACCGACCTGGCCGACCTGATGAAGGTCAGCGATCAGCTGCCCCCGGTGTTGATGCGCGAATACCGCGCGCCGGGCGAACTGATGGCGGTGTTCACGCGGCCCGTTGTGCGCAGCGACTTGCAATTGAGCGACTTCGCTTTCGTGGCCGAAGACGCCGCCATGCTGACCGCTCTGCTGAAGAACGCCACGGCACGCAAGGAAGCCGGCGTCAACGTGCTGCTCTATGGCCCGCCGGGCACCGGCAAGACCGAGCTGGCCAAGGTCTGCGCGGCGGCCGCCGGCCTGTCGCTCTACGAGGTGGAATACGCCGACCGCGACGGCAATTCCCTGAGCGGGCGCGACCGCTACCGCAGCCTGCAGATCAGCCAGGTCTTCCTGAAAAGCAGCGCCGCCGTGGCCCTGCTGTTCGACGAAGTGGAGGACGTGTTTCCGCACGTCAGCAGCGAAGCCGCTCAACTCATCGCGCGCTTGGACAGCAGCGACGGCGGCGGCCTGGGGGGCAGCGTCAACGGCAAGGCCTGGGTCAACCAGATCCTGGAAACCAACCCGGTGCCGGTGCTGTGGGTGACCAACCGCATCGAGCACATCGACCCGGCCTTCCGCCGCCGCTTTCAGTACCACCTGCAATTGAAGAGCCCGTCGCCCGGCGCCCGTGCAGGGCTGGTGACGCGGGCCCTGGCCGGTGCGGTCGTCAACCCCGGCTTTGCCGCGCGCCTGGCCGAGCGGCGGGGTTTGACGCCCGCGCAAATCCGCACCGCCGTGCGCTTCGCGGCGCTGGCCCGGCCCGCAGCAGATGCGGCAACCCCCGCCGACCCGGCGGCCTTTGAAGCGCTGATCGAACGCCAGCTGGCGAATGCCGACAAGGCCCTGGGCGCCACCCGCAGCGAGCGCGGTGCGCGGCCGGTGGTGACGGCCTACGACCTGACGCTGCTGAACGTGGAAACGCGCTTCGAGGTGCCGCGCATCGTGACCGCGCTGGCCCGCCGCGGCCACGGCACCTTGTGCTTCCACGGCGCGCCGGGCACCGGCAAGACGGCGCTGGCCGAGCACATCGCGCAGGCGCTGCAGCGGCCTTTGATGGTGCGCCAGACCAGCGACATCGCCAGCAAATACGTCGGCGAAACCGAACAGAACATGGCCCGCATGTTTGAAGAAGCGCAACTTGAGAACGCCGTGCTGCTGCTCGACGAAGCCGACAGCTTCTTGCGCAGCCGTCGTCGCGCTGAACGCAACTACGAGGTCACTGAAGTCAATGAAATGCTGCAGGGCATGGAACGCTTTGCCGGCATCTTCATCTGCACCACCAACCTCTTCGACGAACTGGACGAGGCCGCGCTGCGCCGCTTCACCTTCAAGATCCGCTTCCACCCGCTGAGCCCTGAACAGCGCCTGCGCATGTTTGCAACCGAGGCGCTGGCTGGCGATGGCAACGCGCTGTCTGGCGAACAGCGCCAGCGTCTGGCCGCGTTGGACCAGTTGGTGCCCGGCGATTTCGCGGCCGTGCAGCGGCAGGCCGAGATCCTGGGCGACGCGCTGACCGCAGACGAGTTCCTGTCGCAGTTGGAAGGCGAGCACCGCGTCAAGCCCGAGGTGCGGCAGCGGCGCGGCATTGGTTTCCAGCGCCCTTGAGTTCGGGGGGTAGGCCTCGCCGACGGGGCAAGTTACGTCTTCCAGCACGCCGAAGGGCGCAGGCCGTCGTTACCATGCCGGTCGCTGCCTGTGCGCC
>JAYVBO010000387.1:0-3233 GCA_043750435.1 Betaproteobacteria bacterium
TCATCGGCGTGGCAGCCGCTGCCCCGGCAGCCCACGCGGTCCCGGCGCGCCGGACGGCCTCGACGGCTGGCGCGTTTCCGGCGCTGCTGCCCTGGGTGCTGGCCTCGCGCGACAACGAAGGCGCGCCTTTCATCGTCATCGACAAGCGGCGCGCCCGCCTTTGGTTGTACGACGCCCAGGGTCGCATGCTGGGGTAGACGCCGGTACTGCTGGGGAAGGCCCGCGGCGACGTGTCGGTGCCCGGTATCGGTGAGCGACCGATGGCGCTGATCCAGGACCATGAACGCACCACCCTGGCCGGGCGTTTCGTCGCCGAGCCGGGCCGCAACGCAGCCGGCGAGGACATCTTCTGGATCGACTACGACGCCGCCATTTCCATGCACCGCGTGCGCGCCACCAACCCTGCGGAACGCCGGCTGCAGCGCCTGGCCAGCGCCACGCCGGGCGACAACCGCATCTCCTACGGCTGCATCAACGTGCCGGCGGACTTCTACAACGGCCAGATCCGGCCGGGGTTCAGCCGGCAGCGCGGGTGGTCTATCTGATGCCCGAGACCTTGCCCTTGCAAAGCCTGTTCAAGCCAGTGGCTGGCGCTGCAGCGGCGCCCTGAGCCCGCCCCGAGCCAGCGTCGGCCACGGGCTTCCCGCCGGCCCCGGCCGCGCAGTGGGGTGGGTCAATTCATCCAGCCGCTGCAGCACCCACAGCATGTCCAGCGGCTTGGGCCACAGCTCGCAAAAGCCGGTGCCGGTGATCTCGAAGTCGTCTTCGGCCGTGACGGCCACTGCGGGCACGTCTTCCCAGCCGCGCAGCCGCCGCAAAACGGGCAGCAGTTGCTCGCCGTGGCAGTCGGGCAGGCGCAGGTCTAGCAGCACCAGCGCGGGCTGCAGGGCGGCAGCCACACGCACGGCCTGCTCGCCGGAAGTGGCGACGTGCAACTGCAAGTGAGGACGGTGCATGAACAGCGCCTCCATCAAGATGACGTTCACGGGGTGGTCCTCGACGTAGAGCACCTGCTGCTGAAGCCCGCCGTTTGAATTGCTGTCCATGCCGTTCCCCGTGACTCGATCCCCACGGTGAGCAAACGGTGTGCCCGCCGCTGCCCCCACCGCACCGACCTGATCCGCACAGCCATCCGCAACCCGCTGGCGCGCCCTGCCGACGCGCTCACCCCGGCCGGGCCGAGCAGGGCGCGCCAGGCCGAGTCGGGCCGAACTGGGTCGGCCGGGAGAGCGGCACACCGATTGCCCGACCAGGGCCTGCCGCGCGACGCCGGGGCAGCCACAACCCTTGGAAAGGAGTCAGCCATGCCTGAAAGCACCCGCCACACGGCGCCGCCTGACGCCGCGTCCCTGCCCGGCTTGCGCCACCGGCTGTTGCTGCCGGGTGGTGCCAGCGTCACGCTCTACCCCTCCGGTCCGTCGAGCCTGAAGCACGACGAAACCACGCCGCTGTTGCTGGTGCACAGCATCAACGCCACGGCCAGCGCGTTCGAGATGGGACCGGTCGCGCAACGCCAGTCGAAAAAGCGCCCCGTCATTGCGCTGGACCTGCCGGGGTTCGGCCTTTCGGAGAAGCCGGCTGCCCACTACACCCCCCGGCTGATGCGCGATGCGGTCGAGGCCGCCATCGATTGGGCGCGAACCCACGTGAGCGCGGCACCCATCGACATCATGGGCCTGTCGCTGGGCTGCGAATTCGTCGCCGAGGCAGTTCTGCGCCGACCGGCGCGCGTGCGCAGCGTGACCTTGATCAGCCCGACCGGGATGGAAGGAAAACGGCGGGACGAGCGCTACGAAGGCGGGCGCACACGCGAACAAGGGTGGCTGCGCCGCCTGCTTCGCGGAACGCGACTGGGCCCTGCGATGTACCGGCTGTTGACGGCTCGGCCGGTGATGCGGCGCTTTCTCGCGCGCAGCTGGGGTACGCCGAAATTCGATCCAGGCCTGCTTGCGCACGGTCACCGGTGTGCCGCCTTGCCGGGTGCCCTGTATGCGCCGCTGGATTTCGTCAGCGGCGCGATGTTCACGCGCGGCATCATCGATGCGCTACCGCGCGCTGCCGGTGCCGGTGTGGGTGGTGCACGGCAACCAGGGCTCTTTCACCGACTTCGATGCCTGCCCTGCGCAAACCGGCAGGCGCGCCACAGCGGTCAAGCGCACCGCCATCGACGGTGGCGCGACACCGCATTTCCAGTCCGCAGATGCTTTTGATGGCGCCTTCGAAAAGTTTCTCAAGCGCGGGCGGCCGCAGGTCAGTCCCGAATTGGACCTGCGGTTTTCGGAAGATTGGGAAGTGCAGTTGCAGGCCGAACTGCAACATGGGCGGTGATGCTTCTGCACGGGGGAGGGGACTGCCGAAAAGCCCGTGATGCATCGGCGCGGCCGCAGGGGGCACGCCTTCGAAGTGGCGAAGTCCGCCCAGGTCCATCACGCGGACGCCGCTGAACACGACGCGCAGCAGGCCGGCCTGCTGCAACGCGTGAGACTGCCGACAGCAGGCCGATCGCTTCCTGGCTCAGGCGAACGAAGTTGCCGGCCTGCGGATAAAGATTCGCATCGAAGAGGCTGGCCAGGCAACGCGCGATGCGGGCGTCCGAGCCCAACAGGCGGTCGTATTCAACCAGGCCGATGAAAAGGCTGAGGCGCGCGTTGATGTGCGCAGCAGAAAGTGGTTTCGCCGTCCTTCGCGTATTCCACTGGCACACCACCCACCAGCAGGCGGTGGAAGCGGCGGTTGGCCTGCAGCAGTTGCGGTTCACCCAGGCTCAATAGCTGGGCGATGGCATCGTCGCGGGCCGCCTGCGGGATGTCGGGGTTCAGCCGGCCGATGGCGCCGCGCAGCCGGTCGACCAGCAGCAACTGGCGGTAGTTGGCGCGCTCAGGGGCATTGCCGTCAGGCGCCAGTTCGGGGCCATGGGCCACCGTGTAGCCCACATCGGCCAGCCAGCCCAGCGTTTCCTGTTCCAGTTGGTCTTCGGTCAAGGCGCCTCCCTGGCGGCGGTCATGGCTGGGGGTCTAGCGGCTCAGCAGTTGCACATAGGCCTGGTAGCCGAAGCTGCGGTTCTTCTTCTGGCCTGTCAGCTCGGACACGATACCCAAATCCACCATCAGCATCACGGCCGATGTGGCGGTGGGAAAGGTGGTGGCCAGCCGCTGGCGCACTTGTTCGATGGTGAAGCGCGGCATCATGGGCAGCAGTTCGAACAGGCGCAGGCTGACCGCGCCGGCGCGCGG
>JAYVBO010000388.1:0-3233 GCA_043750435.1 Betaproteobacteria bacterium
CGGCCGCACGTTTTTTGCTGACGGTTCATCCCCACGCACATGGGGAACGCTCAAGGGAATGTCCAAAGTGGTCCGTCGATTCCGGTTCATCCCCACGCACATGGGGAACGCACCATTTTCAACTCATTGATTTCACAGAAGAAAAATGACCTGCCGAAATCTACCAGCGAATTGACCTGCTTTCGGTGGCCGTTCACTGCGGTGATTCACCTGCGGGCGGAGGGTGGAAAGACACCAACTGCACCCCATCGAAATCGGCCGGCATCCGACGGTTCACCCCCAGCGTCTTGAAGTCGAAGCCCGCCTCAGCCGTGCTGCGCCACATCATCACCGCGTTGCCGTCTTCAATGCCCACTTCCACCTGTTCCCAGATGTGCTCGCGCACGCGTCGGCTGTAGTTGCCGACATAGACGCCGGCCCGCACTTCCAGCAGCCAAACGGCCAAGCGGCCGCGCAGCCGGGGCGGCGCGTTTTCAAGAACGATGACCAGCATCGCCCAGGCTGTCAGGGTTGGGCAGCGCCGGGCCTACGGCATCAGCAGGCGCCTGCGGCGGCGCAATCTCGCCAGCGGCCAGCATCTCCTCGATGTCCGGAATGATGCGGTCCAGCAGCTTGGTCTGCCGAAAGATGTCACGGCAGCCCAGACGCACCGCGCGCTCCGGGTTACCGGTTGGCTTGGACGCCGCCACCTTGAAGGCCACGGGCACGACGGTGTCGAATTTGTAGACATCCGCCACGTCGTAGACGAATGACAGGGGCTTGCCGGTGTGGATGAAGCCGACCGCTGGCGCATAGCCTGCTGCCAGCACAGCGGCCTCGGTCACACCGTACAAGCAGGCCGTGGCAGCCGACAGGCAGCGGTTGGGTAGATCGGCGCTATCCCAGCTTTCGGCGTCGTAGTCGCGGCCGTTCCATTCAACACCGAATTGGCGCGCCAGCAATTGGTAGGTGCGGCGCACGCGCGCACCCTCAATCCCGCGAAGTTGCTCGACGCTGCGCCGCGACGGCGGCTCTTCGCCGAAACGAATGGCGTACATCTTGCGCACCACCTTCAGCCGCAAGTCTTCGTCCAAAGCCAGCTTGGCCTGGTACAGCAGCCGGTCTGAACGCGCGCCGCCCGGCTGACCCGCCGAATACAGCCGAACCCCCGCTTCACCCACCCACACCAGCAGCGTGCCGACGCGGGCGGCCAATGCGGCGGCGCGGTGTGACAAGCGGGTGCCGGGCTCCAACATGATGCAGGCCACGCCACCGACCGGGATGTGGGTGCGGATGCCGGTGGCGTCCACCACCACGAAGGCACCGTCCAGCACGTCGATCTCGCCGCGTTCAATGAACACGACCGACATCCGCTCCTTGATCGGTAGCGGTTTGAGCGGGGGCAGCAGGCCGTTGCTCATGCGGGGTTCGGCTCACTCGCCGATGTCGGCCAGTGCCTGTTCCACCAGCGGCCGCGCCAGGTGGTAGCCCGTGGCCAGCAGGATGTCGGTCAGCGGACGCACAGCCGGCAGCAGACCCATGCGACGGCCACGCACCAGCAGACCCAAAGTACCGATCACGTTCAACCCGACAGCGGTGGCCACGAGGCGGCCATTGCGCTCATCCATCAAGGCGGTGGCCTGCTGGGTCAATGCCAGGGATATGGCCGTGCTCTCGCCCATGTCGAGGCCAGGAAAGGGTGGGTCATGGCCCGCGACATGGGGGTAGGCCACGATGTTCAGCCAACCTTCATCCTGCGCTTCGAGCAGGCGCGTCAACTCGCTGCCGCGCGGTGCTCGCGACACCTCGTGCCACACGGTTCGGGTGACCCAGACCGCACTGAAGATGCGCGACGGCAAAACCAACTGATCCAGCCGAGCCAACGCAATCAGCGGCCCGCTATCGGCCACCAGCAAGGGAGCGGACATAGTCCAATTCCTGGGCCAATTCGTCGGCGCTGTAACGCACGGTGGCGATCCCACGACGGCCTAACTCGTTGATCATGTCGCTGTAGGGTACGCCAGCGATGCCGGCCGCTTGCCCCAAGCTGATCTGCCCCTGGTCGTAGAGGCTGACGGCCACTTCCAAGCGCACCCGCTGCGAGCCTGCGCTGGCGTCCAGCGGCACCGCCAACAGCACCGGCATGCCGTCTCGGGTGACCATATTGGTTTGCCCGCGCTGCGCCTCATCCAGCAGGCGCAAGGGCTGGCGTTCAAGGTCTTCGGCGGTCAGGGTGTGCATCGCGCGCTCCGGTAGTCTGGCAGGCTGCGGACACAGCTTAGCCCATGGGGCGGACCAACAGCAGCCCGCACCCGAAGGCCTTGGCGTGCCCAACGCCACCGGTTAAGGCCCCGCGCAAGGCATCCGGATCGATCACTTCCAGCGTGCCGCTGAAATCAACCGTCGAAAACCGCAGCGCACCTGATTTGCCGCCGTGCTGCTCGTAGCCTTCAACACTGAGCGTCTCAGCGTTCAGCCTGACACCCAATCGCTCGGCTCGCGCGTGCAACCACAAACTGCAGCAGCGGCGCACCAGATCGGGCATCGGCGGTCGGTCTGCTGCAGGGATATCGGTCCACCGGGCCCGTTGCAGCTCTTTGATGAGTCGGGTCTTTTCCTGCATCACCACATCGTGCCGAGCGGCCTTGCCGGTGGCATTGCGGGTCGTGACGACCGGATTGGCGCGCAGATCGAAGGCCAGCCGATCACCCGGCGCCAACACGGGCGCGTAGGGCTTGCTTTGCACCTGCCAATGCGGCGACGGTGCCATCGGCTCGCGATCAGACAGCAGGTAGAAGCGCGGCAGTCCGTCCACGTCGCGGCGGCGGAAAAGAAAGGTACGCGGCGTGCCCGGTGGCGCGGGCAAGAAGCGCCACAGCCACTGGTGTTCCAGGTAGGCGCCGCGGGCCCATTCATGGGCGGCGTCGCGCTCATGGCCCGGCGTGGGTGTGATCAGGCTCAAGTGCATGAGGGATTCTTGCGCTGCGGGCATGGTCACTCGTCCTCGGCCAGTAAGGCCAGGTGTTCGGTGCGGTCGCCAAACTGCCAACTGCTGCGGCGGATCAAGCGGTCTTTGCGCGGGGTACTCAGGTGTGCCGCCACGCCCGCCTGCACGCCGTCGGCCCAAGCCAGGCTGCGCAACGCAGCGGGCGGCTGAGCGGCAGCCAAGTACGTCGCCAAGGCGGCGTGCGCAGATTCAGTGTCTGCCACGGTAGGCGCCAACGGAGCCGATGGCGGGCAGCACTTGCGGCCCA
>JAYVBO010000389.1:0-3232 GCA_043750435.1 Betaproteobacteria bacterium
AACGCCGGGCCTGACGCCCACCGCGCTGCGCCTGGGCTATGCCGGCCTGCTGCCCTTCGTGGTGGGCGCGCTGCTGGTGTGGCTGGTGCGTGAGGAGGCCCACCCCTATGTGGCGCTGGCCTTGTCGGCCTACGGCGCGGTGGTCGTCAGCTTTCTGGGCGGCGTCCACTGGGGCCTGGCCTTTCGCCACGCTGAACCGCCCACGCGCCTGCTGGTCTGGGGCGTGGTGCCGGCCACCCTGGCCTGGCTGGCGGCCATGATGCCGCCCAGCGCCGGGCTGGTGATCCTGGGCGCCATGCTGGTGGCCTGCTACGCCGTTGACCGCCGCCTGTATGCCGAAGAAGGCGTGGCGCACTGGTTGATGCTGCGTTTCCGGCTCAGCGCCGTGGCCAGCCTTTGCTGCTTCATCGGCGCGGCCGGCAGCTGACCGCGCCACCGGTGTTGGCGCGGCGCGGCGGGCCGCTGGCGGCCCTGGTGGCTGCCGTGCTCATCGCCCATTTGTGGCTGGCCGACCGGGCGCTGCCCGACCGCATCGGCGAAGGCGCCGCCGACCACCACCGGCCGCCGCGCATTGAAGTGGCCTTCGTGCGCCAGTTGCAACCGCAGGCGCCCGCGCCAGTGGCCGCGCCCGCGCCGCGCCCGCCGCGCTCAGCCCCGGTGGCCTCGGTGGCTCAGGCGGCGTCGGCCGCATCGGCGGCTGAACGCAGCGCATCGGCCGCAGCCGCCACCGCTGATCTGCCCCGGGCGGCCCCTGAAGTTCTACCCGAGCTGACGGCCCTGGCGCCGCCCGCGCTGCCTGCGCCACCGGCCAGCGCGGCCTCGGCTGCCGTCGACTTCGAATGGCCGCCGTCCACCCGCCTGAGCTACCGCCTGACCGGCAACTACCGCGGCCCGGTGGAGGGCCAGGCGCGCGTCGAATGGCTGCGTTCGGGCACGCGCTACCAAGTCATCATGGACCTCAGCATCGGGCCGTCTTTTGCGCCGCTGATGAGCCGCCGGGTCAGCAGTGAAGGCGAGGTCACCGAGCAGGGCCTGCAGCCGCGCCGCTACGACGAGGAAACCAAAGTGGTGCTGATGGCGCCGCGGCGCCTGAACATCCAGATGGACGCCGACCAGGTGCGCTTGGCCGACGGCAGCGCGCGCCCGCGCCCGCCCGGCCTGCAAGACAGCGCCAGCCAGTTTGTGCAGCTGACCTGGCTGTTCACCACCCAGCCCGACCGGCTGCAGGCCGGCCGCAGCATCACCCTGCCGCTGGCCCTACCGCGCCATGTCGAACCGTGGATCTACGACGTGCTGGGCAGCGTGACCCTGGACACGCCGGCCGGCGCCGTCGAGGCCGTGCACGTCAAGCCGCGTCGCGAGGCGCGGCCCGGTGTCGACATGACGGCCGAGATCTGGGTCGCGCCCAGCTTGCAGTACCTGCCGGTGCGCATCCTGATCCGGGTGGACACCGAAACCTACATCGACCTGAACATCGAACGCCTGCCCGAGCAGGCCGCGCCGGGCAAGTAGCTGGGCCGTATATTGCTGCCGAACCCCAAGGAGACACCCCCATGACCGAAGCCCTGATCCTCACCGAACTGGTCGGCAGCACCGACAAGCGCGTCGGCCTCATCACGCTGAACCGGCCCAAACAGCTGAACGCGCTGAACGACGCGCTGATGGACCAACTGGGCGCCGCGCTGCTGGCCTGGGACCGCGACGACACCGTGGGCTGCATCGTCATCACCGGCAGCGAGAAGGCCTTCGCGGCCGGCGCCGACATCGCGGCCATGGCCAGCAAAACCTTCATCGAGGCCTACAAAGGCGACTTCATCACCCGCAACTGGGAAACCATCCGCCAGGTGCGCAAGCCGGTGATTGCCGCAGTGGCCGGTTTCGCGCTGGGCGGCGGCTGCGAACTGGCCATGATGTGCGACTTCATCATCGCCGCCGACAGCGCCAAGTTCGGCCAACCCGAGATCAAGCTGGGCATCATTCCCGGCGCCGGCGGCACGCAGCGCCTGCCGCGCGCGGTGGGCAAGGCCAAGGCCATGGACCTGGTATTGACCGGCCGCATGATGGACGCCACCGAGGCCGAACGCGCCGGCCTGGTGAGCCGCGTGGTGCCGGCCGACAAGCTGCTGGCCGAGGCCGTGGCCGCCGCTGAACTGATCTGCGCCCTGGGCGGCCCCAGCGTGATGGCGGCCAAGGAATGCGTCAACCGCGCCTTTGAGGGCGGCCTGTCCGACGGCGTCAGCTACGAGCGCCGCATGTTCCACGCCCTGTTCGGCACCGCCGACCAGCGCGAAGGCATGGACGCCTTCGTCAACAAGCGCAAGCCGGCTTTCAAGAATGCCTGACCCTTGCGGGACAGCGGCGGTTCTTACACCGCCACTGTTCGTGTTTCAGGAATGCTGAGTTCCTTCCTCACGGCTTTCTCTGACCTGGGGTAATCCCTAAAGTCCATCCCATGGACGGAGCCGGTCAAGCATCCACCGACTACACGGTCCCCACCGTCGGATGCGTTGAAGGAAACCTCATGAACACCAAGCTCACTTTCGTTGTTTACCCCGTCGTCGCCCTGCTGTCCCTGGCTGCAGCCTTCGCGGCCCACGCCCAAAGCTTGAACGACGCCGCCGACCACGCGGGCTACGGCTCCACCGTCGTTGCCACCTCTGCCGTGGTGACTGCTGCCCGGTCGGACGTCAAGCTGGCGTTGGCTGCCAGCCGCACGCTGCGCGACAGCGACCCGGCCGACCACGCTGCCTACGGCGCAACCGCGGCCGACGGTGCCAGCCTGCGCAGCCGTGCCGAAGTGCGCGCCGAAGCCATCGCCGCGCGTGACACCGGCATCGAGGCCACCTACCGCGAAGGTGGTGACCCGCAGTACGCCGTCCTGCAGCGCGCCAAGGCCCGTGACACCGCCCACGTGATGGCCGGCGCGATGGCCCCGACCACGAAGTAAGGCGGTCTGGTCAGGGCGTGACCCAGCGCGCCGCGCCGCCGTCAAACACGGCGCGCCGGTGCGCCAGGGGGTCCAGGTCCAGCCAGTCGATGGCCAGCACCACGGCCGCGACCACTGCAAAGTGTTCGCGGCTTTCTCTTGTGGGGTTCAAGGCCGCGGGCGCCACGTCCAGCGCGGTGCCCGGGGGCAGCGGCGACAGGTAGTCGTGCGCGGCTGGCGTCAGCTTCAGCCGCGCCCAGCGCGACAGCACGGCCAGCCCGCTGCTTTCCAGCGTCAAGGCCACGC
>JAYVBO010000390.1:0-7463 GCA_043750435.1 Betaproteobacteria bacterium
TGGTCTCGGCGGCCAGCCGGCGCAGGCGCAGCACCAGTGGGTTGTCGCGCGAGCTGATGTGCAGCGGCGCGCTCATCCGCGCTCAATCGCCCGGCGCACCGGGCCGAAAGTGCGGCGGTGCGCGACGCAGGCGCCGTGCAGGTGCAGGGCGGCCAGATGGTCGGCGGTCGGATAGCCCTTGTGGGTGGCGAAGCCGTATTCGGGGTGCAGCTCGTGCAACGCCAGGCACAGCCGGTCGCGCTCGACTTTGGCCAGGATGGACGCCGCCGAAATGGCGGCCACCAGCGCGTCGCCCTTGACGATGGCCGCCACCGGCATGGGCAGCACCGGCACCCGGTTGCCGTCCACCACCACGCGGTGCGGCAGCAGGCGCAAGGCCGTCACGGCGCGGCGCATGGCCAGCATCGTGGCCTGCAGGATGTTGATGGCGTCGATCTCTTCGACGCTGGCCGAACCCAGGGCGCAGCACAGGGCCTTGGCGCGGATTTCCTCGCTCAGGCGTTCGCGGCGCAGCGGCGACAGCACCTTGGAATCAGCCAGGCCCTGGATGGGCTGCAGATCGTCCAGGATCACCGCCGCGGCCACCACCGGCCCGGCCAGCGGCCCGCGACCGGCTTCATCGACGCCGGCGATCAAACCGGGGCGGTCCCAGCCGAAGCCGAGCTGCTTAAAGTTGTAGGGCTTGGGCGATGGCATCGGTGGCACAGCGCGCGGTGTCGCAGCGCAGCAGGTGGTGCAGGTCGTCGAAGCGGCGGGCCAGGCGGTCGCGGCCCGGCGCGTCGTCCAGCCAGGCCAGCACGGCCCGGGCCAGCGCGTCAGGCTGGCAGGCCTCCTGGATCAATTCGGGCACGGCAAATTCACCCAGCAGGATGTTGGGCAGGCCAACCCAAGGCTGGTAGCGCAGCCGCTTCATGATCTGCCAGCTGATGGGGTGCATGCGGTAGCCGATGACCATGGGCCGCTTGAACAGCGCGGCCTCCAGTGTGGCGGTGCCGCTGGCAATCAGCGTCACGTCACAGGCCGCCAGCGCGGTGTGCGACTGGCCGTCCAGCAACTGCAGCGGCAGGCCCGGCGCGTGCGCGGCCACCAGGGGGTCGAGCAGCGCCCGCAGGCCAGGTGCAACGGGCAGCACGAAGCGCAGTTCAGGCCGCTGCTGGTGCATACGCACAGCGGCTTGCAAGAATGCCGGCGCGATGGCGGCGATCTCGGACCGCCGGCTGCCTGGCATCACAGCCACGCCACTTTCCTGGTCGGACCAACCGAGAGCCGCCCGCGCTGCCGCACGCGGCGGCACCAAAGGAATGGCGTCGGCCAGTGGATGGCCGACGAAAGTGGCCGCCACACCATGCTGGGCCAGCAGTTCGGGTTCGAAGGGGAAGAGGCACAGCACCAGGTCGCAGCTGGCCGCCATCTTCTTCGCGCGGCCGCCGCGCCAAGCCCAGATCGACGGGCAGATGAAGTGGATGGTCTTGACGCCGGCAGCCCTCAGGCGCGCTTCCAGGCCGAGGTTGAAATCGGGCGCATCGACACCGATGAAAGCCTGCGGCTGTTCGGCCAGCAGGCGCGTAGCCAGGGCCTCGCGGATGGCCGAGATCTCACGGTAATGGCGCAGCACTTCAACGTAGCCGCGCACCGCCAGTTTCTCGTGCGGCCACCAGGCATCAAAGCCCTGCGCCGCCATGCGCGGGCCGCCGATGCCAGCCGCCTGCAGGTCGGGCCAACGTTGGTGCAGACCGGCCAGCAAAGCGCCGCCGAGCAGGTCGCCCGATGCCTCGCCTGCCACCATCGCCAGCTGCATGGCGGGTGGCTAGCGGACGATGCCGCGCGTGGACGACGACAGGAAGTCGAGCAGCGCGCTGATGTCGGCGTCGCCACCGTCCACCGTGCCGGCCAAGGCGGCAATGGCCACACGGGCCTTCTCCAGCGTCAGGCCTTCGCGGTACAGCAGGCGGTGCAACTGGCGGATGCCGGCGATGCGTTCACGGCTGTAGCCGCGCCGCTTCAGGCCTTCAGCGTTGATGCCATGTACCGCCAGCGGGTGGCCGGCCACGGTCATGAAGGGCGGCACATCTTGCGCAACGTGGCTCTGGAAGCCGGTCATCACATGGGCGCCGACCTTGCAGAACTGGTGCACGCCGGTCAGCCCGCCGATGATCGCCCAGTCGCCGATCTGCACATGCCCGGCCAGCGTGGCGTTGTTGGCCAGCACGGTGTGGCTGCCCAGTTGCACGTCGTGGGCGATGTGCACATAGGCCATCACCCAGTTGTCGTCGCCCACGCGCGTGACGCCGGCGTCTTGCACGGTGCCGCGGTTGAAGGTGCAGAACTCGCCGATGGTGTTGCGGTCGCCGATGCGCAATTCGGTCGGCTCGTCGCGGTACTTCATGTCCTGCGGCGCGCCGCCCAGGGCGGCGTGATTGCGGATGCGGTTGTCACGGCCGATCGTCGTCGGCCCTTCGATGACCACATGCGTGCCCACCGTGGTGCCCGCGCCGATGCGCACACCTGCGCCGATGACGGCGTAGGGCCCGACGCTGACGTTCACATCGAGTTCAGCTCCGACATCGACCAGGGCGGTGGGATGGATACGGCTCATTGCAAACCGCCTCAAGCCGTCGGCGGGACCTTGCGCATTGTGCACATCAGGTCGGCCTCGGCCACCAGAAAACCATCCACGGTGGCACGCGTCTTGTAGCGGTAGATGCCCGACTTGGCGCGGTCGATGGCCGCCTCCAGGATCAGTTGGTCACCAGGGCCGACAGGGCGCTTGAAGCGCGCGTTGTCGATGCCGGCGAAGTACACCACGGTGTCCTCACCCGGCTCCTCGCCCACCGATTCGAAAGACAGGATGGCCGCCGCCTGCGCCAGCGCCTCCAGCATCAGCACGCCCGGCATCACCGGCCGCGAAGGAAAGTGGCCGGTGAAAAACGGCTCGTTGATGGTGACATTCTTCAGCGCCTTGATGCGCACGCCTTTTTCGATTTCCAGCACCCGATCGACCAGTAGAAAGGGGTAGCGATGTGGCAGTCGCTTGAGGATGCGTTGGATGTCCATCGTCTGATTCATGTCTTCTTTTCCAGCGCCCGGATGCGGTCGCGCAAGGTGTGCAGTTGCCGCAGCGTGGCTGCGTTCTTTTCCCAGGATGCATTGTCATCGAAGGGGAACATGCCGCTGTACTGGCCCGCCTTGTGGATGGACCGGCTGATCACGGTGGCCGCGGTGATGTGCACATGGTCCACGATTTCCAGGTGGCCCAGGATGATGGCGCCGCCACCCGCGGTGCAGTGCCGGCCGATGCGGGCGCTGCCGGCCACGCCGACACAACCCGCGAAGGCGGTGTGCGCGCCAATGCGCACGTTGTGGCCGATCTGCACCAGGTTGTCGAGCTTGACGCCGTCTTCGATGACCGTGTCTTCCAGCGCGCCGCGGTCTATGCAGGTGTTGGCGCCGATTTCGACATCGTCGCCGATCTGCACCGCGCCCAGCTGTTCGATCTTTTCGTAGCGCCCACCCTGCGCAGCGCCGGTGGGCGCGAAGCCGAAGCCGTCGGCGCCGATGACGGCTCCGCTGTGCACGATGCCGCGCTGGCCGATACGACAGCCTTGCAGCAGGCTCACTTGCGGCTTCAGCAGCGTGCCCGCGCCGACGGCAGCGTCGTCAGCCACATGGCACTGCGCGCCAACCACCGCGCCCGCATCCACGCGCGCACCCCGGCCAATGTAGGCCAGTGCCGAGATGGTGGCTTCGGGGTGGATGAGCGCGCCCTCTTCCACGACCGCGCTGCGGTGGATACCCGGCAGCACGGGCCGGCGCAGGCGCTGCGCCCACCATTGGGTGAGCCGCGCGTAGGCCAGATAGGGGTCGGCGCAGACCAGCACCGCGCCGCGTGCAGCTGCCAGTTCACGCATGGCCGGGCCAACGATGACGCAGCCCGCCTGCGTGGCGGCCAACTGCGACTGGTAGCGGGGGTTGGCGAGGAAGCCGATGGCGTCTGCGCCCGCCGTTTCCAGCGGCGCGATGCGCGCCACCGTGGCGTCGGGGTCGCCGATCAATTCCGCGTCGAGCAGCAGGCTCAACTCACCGAGGCGCGCCTGCACGGTCAGGGTAGCGGAAAGCGATTTACTTGCCCGGGCCTGCCGGTGCGTTCAGGACCTTGATGACCTTCTCGGTGATGTCCACACGGGCACCAGCGAAGATCACTTCCTGCAGCACAAGGTCGTACTTCTCGCTCTCGTAGATCTGGCGGATGACGCGGTTGGCGCGCTCGATGACCGTGGCCAATTCTTCATTGCGTCGCTGGTTCAGGTCTTCCTGAAATTCGCGGCGCTTGCGCTGCAAGTCGCGGTCGGACTCGACCAGTTCGCGCTGGCGGCGGTTGCGCTCGGACTCGGACAGCGTGATGGCGTCCTTCTCCAGCTTGTCGGCGGCCAACTTCAGCTTGGCGGCCGAGTCATCGAGCTCTTTCTCGCGCTTGCTGAATTCGGCTTGCAGCTTGGCTTGTGCAGCCTTGGCCGGATTCGACTCGCGCATCACGCGCTCGCTGTTCACGTAGCCGATCTTCAGTTCTTGGGCCGTGGCGGGGGCCGAGGCGGTCATGAGCAGCGCGGCGGCGGACAGGCACTGCAGGGCAATCGTCTTCATCAGAAAGCAGTCCCGATCTGGAATTGGAAGCGTTGGATTCTATCGTTGCGCAGCGCCTTGAGGGGCTTGCCGTAACTGAGCTTCAGCGGGCCCACCGGCGAGATCCATGACAGGCCCACGCCCGCCGCGCTGCGAATGGTGGAACCGGTGATGGCCTCGTCTTCACGCCAGACATTGCCGGCGTCGGCAAAGGCGAAGATGCGCAGGCTCTTGTCGTTGCCGGTGCCCGGCACCGGGAAATACAGCTCGCCGTTGATGTTCAGGCGTTTGGCGCCGCCGATGTAGGCCCCGGTAGGGTCAACCACGCCGAGCGAACCCTGCTCGAAAGTGCGCACCGTGCCCAGGCCGCCGCCGTAGAAGTTCTTGAACACAGGGTAAGGCTTGCCGCCCAGGCCGCGGCCGAGGCCGACTTCGCCGTTGATGCCAAAGGACATGCGCAGCGGCAATTGCCAGTATTCCTGGTACTGCAGATTGGTGCGCAGGTAACGCACTTCGCCGGCGAAGCCCCATTCGACGTTGACGCGCTGGTAGCGGCCAGCGGTGGGCACCAGCACGCTGTCGCGTGCGTCGCGCGACCAACCCAGGGTCAGCGGGAAGGAATTGCTGCGCTGGCCGTAGAGCACGCGATAGTTCAGGTAGGACAGCGGAATACCGACGTTGGTGCTGATTTCGGTGTGCTCGATGCCGGCGCCGACGAAGACGGTGTCGTATTCCGAGAACGGGATGCCGAAACGGATCGACGCACCCGGTGTCTTCAGGTCGTAGCTATTGCCCAGGCTGTTGATGGGGCGGCTGGTGCGGTAGAAGACGTCAATGGCGCGTGAGATGCCGTCCACCGTGAAATAGGGGTCCACCGTGCTGACCACCACGGTGCGGTTGTACTTGCTGGTGTTCAGTTCCAGGCCCAGGTAGTTGCCGGAGCCGAAGGCGTTTTCCTGCTTCACCGAGGCCGTGAAGGTGAACTTCTCGGCGCTGGAATAACCGGCACCCACCATCAGGTTGCCGGTGGGCTTTTCGGTGACGTTGACCACCAGGTCCACCAGGTCGGGCGAGCCCGTGACCTCGTTGGTCTCGACGTCCACCTCCTTGAAGAAACCCAGGCGGTCGACGCGCTCTTTCGACAGCTTGATCAAGCCGCCGTCGTACCAGGCACCTTCGAGTTGGCGGAATTCACGGCGCACGACTTCGTCCCGGGTGCGCGTGTTGCCGGCCACGTCGATGCGCCGCACGTAGACACGGCGCTGCGGTTCGGCCGTCAGTACCACGGCCACTTGGCCGGTGGCGCGGTCGACCTCGGGCCGCGCGTCGATGCGAGCGAAGGCGTAGCCGTACAGGCCGAACAGATCCTGGAAGCGCTTGGTGGTGTCGGTGACGGCGTCACCGCGGTAGGGCTGGCCGGGGCGCAGCAGCACGAAGGCCTGGAATTCCTTTTCTTTGCCCAGGTAGTCGCCTTCCAGGCGCACCGCCGTGACCGTGTAGGGCTGGCCTTCCTTGACCGAGATGGCGATCGAGATGGTCTGCTTGTCGGGCGAGATGGTGACCTGCGTCGACTCGATGGCGAATTCGAGGTAGCCGCGGTTCACGTAGTAGGCGCGCAGCTTTTCCAGGTCGGCGTTGAGCTTGGTACGCGAATAGCGGTCGGTCTTGCTGTACCAGGTGAGCCAGCCGCTGGGCGTCAGTTCGAACAGTTCCTTCAGCGTCGATTCCGAGAAAACCTTGTTGCCAACGATGCGCACATCCTTGATGCGGGCGGCTTCGCCTTCGGTCATCGTGAAAGTGACGTTGACGCGGTTGCGTTCCAGCGGCGTGATGGTGGTCACCACTTCGGCGCCGTAAAGGCTGCGGCTGAGGTACTGCTTCTTGATTTCTTGTTCGGCGCGCTCGATCAGGGCGCGGTCGAAAGGCAGGCCTTCACCAATGCCGGCATCGCGCAGCGACTTGGTCAGCGGGTCTTTGTCGAACTCTTTCAGACCGACGAAGTTGACGCTGCCGATGATCGAGCGTTCATCGACGATGACCACGGCCACCTGGCCTTCGATCTCGATGCGCACGTCCTTGAACAGGCCGGTGGCAAAGAGGGCGCGCAGGGCCGCAGCGCCCTTGTCGTCGGTGTAGTTGTCGCCGATGCGGAAGGGCAAGGACGCGAACACCGTACCAGGGTCGGTGCGTTGCAGACCCTCGACGCGGATGTCTTTGAGAACAAAGGGCGCAACGGCCCAGGCGGAAGGCGCGACAGCCACGCTGGCCATGACGGCCACGTAGACAGCGGCATGGCTGAACCGGCCGTAAGGCCCAAACGAGGAGACAGGGAACATGGGATTCAGTTCAAGCCCAGGAGGCGGGCTACGTCGTTGAACAGGGCGACTGACATCATCGTCAGCAACACGGCGATGCCGCCGCGTTGAAGTCGGGCGAGCCAGAGGTCGGAGACCGGGCGGCCGGTTGCGCCCTCGAAAATGTAATACATCAAATGCCCCCCATCGAGCATGGGCAGGGGCAGCAGATTCAGCACGCCGAGGCTGACGCTCACCAGGGCCAGAAAGCCCAGGTAATACGGCAAGCCCTGGGCCACCGACTGGCCGGCGTAATCGGCAATCGTCAGCGGCCCGCTGAGGTTCTTCAGCGACGCCTGACCGATCAACATGCGGCCCATCATCTTGACGGTGAGTGCCGAAACGTCCCAGGTGCGGACCAGGCCTTGCTGCAGGCCTTCGATGGGACCGTGGCGCACGGTGACCATGGCCGGCGGCTCGCCGACGAAGGCGTCGATGCGTCCCGCTGTCACTTCGCCATCACGCTGCACGCGGGCGGTGACTTCCAAC
>JAYVBO010000391.1:0-7461 GCA_043750435.1 Betaproteobacteria bacterium
GCGCGCCCACCGCCGGTGATTCAACCGCGCCGTGGCGCAGGGCTGGGTCAGCGGTGGGCATGGGTGGCGGATCGGGGTGCGCAGTCGGCTTCGCCGCTCAGGCCTTCTTTTCCTTGAACTCGGCGGCTTGACCGAAGCCGGTCGACGAGGTCGTGGACACCGTCTTGTCACAGCTGCCCTTGGGCACCAGTGACCAGGCGTTGGCTTGGTGGTCGACCTTGGAGGTGCCTGCGCAGGTGGTGCCGGCGCCGGCCTTGCAGTCGTTCTTGCCCTTCAGGGCGACGCCGAAGCACTTGTCCTTGTCGGCCATCTGCGCGGCAGCAGGCAGCGCCGTGAAGGCCGCGCCGAGGGCCAGGGCAAGGGCGATTGCGGGGAGCTTGGTGGTGGCTTGGGTCATGCGTATCTCCTGTAACGGTTTGGGGGGATGGGACAGCGGGTTCCACTGCCGAAAAGCCGCGCCGGGCACGACCTTTGTGACGATTAGACGAGGCAGGTCGTCGATGTCTTACAGGCCGGCATGCAATTCAAGGCCTGCGCGCCCCTGCTCACGTCGCTCCAGGGGCTCAGCCTGCCGGTGCCAGCTTGTCCTGCGTCCGGGTGTCGAAGTCACTGGCCTCGTGGCGTTCACGCAGTTGCTGGGCCGGGTCGCCAACGGCGCGGTTGACCATGCGCCCGCGTTGAACCGCCGGGCGTGCGGCTATCTGCTTCATCCAGCGCTGCACGTGGGTGTAACTCTGCACTTGCAGGAATTCACCGGCGCCGTATTGCAGGCCCTGCGCCAAGTTTCCGTACCAGGGCCAGACGGCGATGTCGGCGATGGTGTAGTCGTCGCCCGCCAGGTATTCGCTTTCGGCCAGCCGGCGGTCCAGCACGTCGAGCTGGCGCTTCACTTCCATCGTGAAACGGTCGATGGCGTATTCGATTTTGAACGGCGCGTAGGCGTAGAAATGGCCGAAGCCGCCACCCAGGTAGGGCGCGCTGCCCATCTGCCAGAACAGCCACGAAAGGCATTCGGCGCGCTTGGCGGCTTCGGTGGGCAGGAAGGCGCCGAACTTCTCGGCCAGGTACATCAGGATGGCGCCCGACTCGAAGCTGCGCACCGGCTGCGGTCCGCTGTGGTCCATCAGCGCCGGGATCTTCGAATTCGGATTGACTTCGACGAAGCCACTGCCGAATTGGTCGCCTTCGGCGATGCGAATCAGCCAGGCGTCGTACTCGGCGCCGCTGTGGCCCAGCGCCAGCAGTTCTTCCAGCATCACCGTCACTTTCACGCCGTTGGGCGTGGCCAGCGAATACAGCTGCAACGGATGGCGGCCCACCGGCAGCACCTTGTCGTGCGTGGGCCCGGCGATGGGGCGGTTGATGCTGGCGAAGTGGCCGCCGTTCTGCTTGTCCCAGGTCCAGACTTTGGGTGGCGTGTAGGCAGTGCTATCGACGTGCGTGTCACTCATGCGGCGGGCTCCAGGCTTGCAGGCTTCAGGTAGCGCCGCACTGTACGGGAGCCGCCTGCAGCGGCGGCTTGGTGCCCGCGATGCCCCTTTCCGCCGCTGGCGGCCCAGCGCCTCAGGCCTGCGTCACCGTCAAGCCCAGGCCAAACACATCGGGCGTGTGGCCCACGGCCAGCAGCGCGCCCGGCCCTTGGTTGGCCATGTAGCCGCCCCGCGCCGCCACCACCCAGCCCAGCACACCCTGGCCTTCGCGCGGCGCTTCCGGGGTCAGGGTGTTGTTGGAAAGGCCGGCGGTAAGAGCCAGCAGTTCGAAGCCCGACCCGTCGGCCGCGTTGGCATCGGCCACCAGGCTCAACCAGCAGCGCAGGCGCACGGGCTGGTCGCTGGCGGCCGTGGTCTCGGCGTCTTTGTTCAGCGCGTCGCTGAACAGCACGCTGCGCAGGCGGTTGTTGCGCAGGCGAGCGTGCGCCGTGCTGGGCCGCAACAGCGAGGGCCGCTGCAGCAAAGAGCCCGACAAGCGCTTCAGCAAGTCGCGGTTCAGCGCCTTGCCATTGCGGGTGGCGCCGCCCAACAGCAGATGGCCGGCGACATGGCTGTCGGCCAGCAGCAGCTCGCCTTCGAAGTCCAGCAAGGCCAGCGCGTTGCCCGGCTGGTCGCTGACCAGGGCGTCGCGCAAGCGGGTCAACACGGCGGCCATCTGCGCCACCGTTGCGGGCTTGGGCGCGGTGCCGCCGCCCGACACGGCCAGGCGCGTGCTGATGAAGGCGTCGCTCAGTTCCAGGCGCCAGCTGCTGAATTCCGGCGTGCGTTCCAGGGCCACCATCTCGGAAACCAGTTGCTTCTGCTCGCCGGGAGACAACTGCGCGTAGAAGTCGGCCAGCTCAAAGGGCACGGTGCTGAACAGCCCGCCGCTTTCCAGCTGGAAGGCGTCGGACGCGAACAAGCGCTTCAGGCCGGGCACCATGCGGTTGACGAAAGCCGCCTTGTCCTGGCTGTCGGCCAAAACGGCCTGCAGCGCCACACCGCTGCATTCAAACAGCCGGGCGCCGCCCACCACCGCCAGGCAAGACTTGGGCGCCACCAACGCGCGCAGGCCGAACTGCTGCCAGCGCACTTCGCCGCAGTCCAGCAGTCGCAGCTGGGTGGGCTGCTTCAGGCCCAGGACTTCGAAGTCGCGCAGCGTCAGGCTTTCGAAACGGCTCAACGCCAGCGCTTCTTGTTCCAAGTGCAGGCGGCTGGCGCGGCCCGCGCCGTGTACCAGCAATCGGGTGTGCTCGGGCGCTTCGATGACCAGATCGTCGGCCAGTTGGTGGTCGCCCGGCAGCAGGCAGATGCAGATGTCGCGCTCGCCGCGCTTCAGCAGGTCACGCAGGGCCTCGTCCAGCGTTTCGTAATCGGCGCCACCGGCCGCACTGCTCTTGGTCCCCACCGTCTTGCAGCAGCCGCCACCGGCCGGCGGTTTGCGCTGGCACAGCAAGTCCAGCGCGGCCTGCACGGTGTTCACGCCGGCCAAGTCACTGCAGGCGCCGGGCTGGTAGGCCACCTGTGCGGCCAGCGCCAGGCTGGCGCTGAAATGGACAGGCGGGCAGGCCTGCGCGGCCGGCACGCCGGGCTGCAGCAAGGTGGCCGTAGCGGTCTGCTGCGACACGTTGCCGGCCAACGACCAGGCCACGCCCGCAATGCCCGTGGCCAGCGTGGGCACCACTTGCGACTTCGTGCCGTTGGGCAGCACGCCGTGGCTGACGGTGTAGCGCACGCTGGCGCCGGCCACCGGAAAGCGGCCGTTCACCAACGCCACTTCCAGCGAGCTGGGCAGCGGCACCGGCGTGGCCGGCGCCAGGGTGTTGGGCAGCGCCTGCTGGCCGTCGCCGCCCACCATCTGCAGCTGCGTCAATTCGGTCAGCGCGGGGAACAACAGGCGGCAGTCGCCGTCGGGCAGGCGCGTCCACACGCCGGCCTGGCACTTCAGCACGGCCAGCCGCGCGTACGCCCGGGGCACACCCTGCGGCAGCAGGAACAGCGGCTTGCCGGTGGGCAGACCACCTTCAGTGGGCCATTCGATGCGCGCGGTGGCGGTGCGCGCCGGAATGGTCCAGTAGTCGCCCACGCGCAGCTTGCCGGCGACGAACTTCACCTCGACGCCGCCTTCCAGCATCAGCCAGCCGGCCTTTTCGGTCTCCAGCTTGGGCACGATGGCGGCCACGCCGTCCCAGCGGCGCACGCGCGGGTTGCGCGTGAACAGGACCTTGTCCAGCAGCGGGCCCTGCACGCTGCCCAGGTCGATGGTGACGACGCGACCGTCGGTCTTGGTCACCCGGGCCAAGGTGCCGGGGCGGCCCAGGAAGTCAAAGCGGTCGTCGAAGAATTCCAGCCAGCAACCGACGGTGATGGCCAGCACGTCGTCGCGGCCCAGGGTTGCGACTTCGAATTCGGCCGCGTTGGGCTCGCCCAACCAGCGCGTGACGCTGCTGACGATGCTGGCGTTGTCGCGCTGCCACTTGAACAGCGCCTTACCCGACACCGTGCCGTCGTCGTGCACCTCCACGCGGTAGAGCTGGTTGTCCAGCCGCCGGTAGCCGGCCTCGGGGCTGAGGTCGCAGGGGTCGGTGGCCAGCGCGCCCGGCTCGGCGCGGGCGGCCAGGCGGCCGGCGCTGGGCGCGCTGAAATCTTTCCAGGGCTGTTCGGTGATGCAAGTCAGCGCGGCCGTCAAATCAGCAGCGCGCAGCAGCTTCACTTGCCACAGCAGCTGTTCGCGCGTGGCGGTGTCAGGGCCGCCTAAAGCCACTTCGCGCAGCAGCGGGTCTTCCAGCGCCGTGACGTGGCGCACCCAGGCTTCCAGGTAACCGATGTACAGGCCGTCTGGCGGCGCCACCGGGGCGCCTGCAGCGCTGTAGACCGCCGTCTCAGCCAGCGCCGTGGCCGCGCCCGGCGGCAGGGCCAGCAGGTTCTGGCCGGCCGGCGTGACGGGCACGACGGGCGATACAGCCGCCGGCAGCCACGGCTGCGTGACCACCGTGCACGGCGCGGCGTTGCTGCACAGCAGGCCGTCGACATAGAAGCGCCCGGCGCTGACCTGCACCTGCTTGCCATTGCCCGTCAGCTCGAAGCCGGGGTGGTCGATCGGCGCGCCGGTGGCGCCGATGCTGTCCACGGTTTCGGTTTCGACGCGGCGCAGCAGCAGCGCCTGCTGCTCGTTGAAATCGGCGTCGATCTGCACGCGGCCTTGCTGCAGCAGCACGCTGCGGTAGCTGGCGGCGGGCTGGTCGGTGTTGCGGGTGAGGTCGGCTTTCATGGGGACATCCGGTTGCGGTGTTTCATTGAAAACACGGTGAAAAATCGGGTGCCGATTCGGTCAGCAATTCAGTCGGCAAAGATCGCCCCGGCCACCAAGCCGAAGCGCAGGTATTCGTCCAGCATCTGCCGCAAGTTGGCCTCGCGCTGCGGCTGCGCCAGGGCGTTCCAGACGCCCATTTCGGCACCGTTTTCAGCGCCGCTGCGGATCTCAGTGGCCGTGCTGCTGCGCAGGCGCGCGTAGGCGGCCTGGCCGAAAGTGGTGCTGTCGAACACCGGCGTGATGCGCAGCGTTTCTTCGGCCGCCAGCGCCGCCGGCATGCCGTGGCGCACGCCGTCGGGCTGGCAGCGGTAGCGCTTGGGCGTCAGCGACGGCGCGGCCTTGCTGCCCGGCTCGACCCAGCAAAAACGCACGCAGCCGGTTTGCCGGTGTTGCACCACCACGCGGTTGTCGAACAGGCTGTGCCCGGCGGCCAGCTCACCGGCCGCCACCGTGCCCAGCACGGTGCAGCGGTTCAGCGTCAGGGTGGTGTCGGGCAGGGCTATGGCCACCAGCGGCGTGGCGTCCGCTGCGTCGATGACGCAGGTGTCGGCCGTCACACCGGCCAGCCCGGCTTCGGCCCGTATCGCGCCGACCAGGCTGTGCGTCAGCGTCAGGCTCAAGCCCGACCCGCTGCCGGTGTGTGCGATGCCGCCGAAGGCCGGCACCAGGCTGCAGTGGCGCACATCGACGCCGCGCAGCGGGCCCTGCAGGCGCAGCGCGCCGGCCATCAAAAGGCCCGACAGGACCAGCCGCGTTTGCGCGTCGCCCTGCAGCTGGATGTCGCCGATCAGCACCGGCCGGCGGCGGTTGGCGGCTGCTATGGCCAGCAGCGTGCCAGGCAGGTTCAGCGTGGGGCTGACGGCCTGCGTGCTGTCGTCCAGCAGGCGGATCAGCGTGCGCTTGCCCGTCACCACCGCCACCAGCGCAGCGGCCAGCGTGGCGTGGCTGCCGGGCACGCTCAGCACGGTCTGGAAATCGGCTGGGTCCAGCAAGCCAGCGTCGTCGGCCTCGCCTGCGCTGACCGGCGACCGGCGGTCGTAAGGCCCGCCGCCCACGTCACCCGGGAAGGCGTAGGCGCTGGCCACTTCGACCGCCGCAAAGGCCCGGGCCGCCGGCAGCACCAAACGGCCCAGCACCGGGTCGATGCCCACCAGGCAGGCCGCAGGGCCCTGCGGGAAATTCAGCGTGGTGGCCGGGTCGCCGGTGCGTGCCACCACCAGGTTGGCCGGCGGGCGGCGCCAGCGTTCGGGGTTGACGAGCGGGAAGGCGCCCAGGTGGCAGACCACCAGGTCTTCGGGCGGCACCTCCACGCCGTCCAGCCAGACGCGCAGCACCGAGGCGCCCTCGCCCGCCGCCAGCGTCGGTGATGGTGTGAAAGACGGCGGCGTGAACCACAGCGCGGTGGGTGATACGCCATCGGCCAGCGCCTGCCGCCGCGCGTTCAATTCGTCGGCCAGGGCGCGGCGCGACAGCGCTTCGGGCACGTCTTGCGGCAGCGCCAAAGTGCCGGCCTCGGGGTCGGAGCGCGGGCGGTTGACCAGCGGCACATCACGGCCCAGCGGGTCGAAGCTGTAGTGGCCGGGCTCGCCGGCCAAGGCGGCGGCGGTGGCGCGCTGCACCGGGTAGGCCTGCATGCGCCAGACGAAGAGGCCGACGTTGGCGATGTTGGGGCGCGGGCCGCCACCGCGCGAGTTCACGGAAGACAGCGCCCGCACATCGGCACTGGCCGCGCTGCTGTCGAAGGCGTGGGCGATGCGTTCCAGCTTCGCGGCCTGTCGCAAGTCGGGTGTGCGCAGGCTGTGCAGGCGCACGTGGTTGACGTGTTGGGTGGTGGACAGGTGCTCGAAAAACTCCATCGCGCTGGCGCGCCAGCCGGTGGCCGCCAGCGCCACCTCTTCCAGCACCGGCAGCGTGCCTTTGCGGCGGCGCAAACGCAGGGTGTTGGCCACCAGCGCGCGCTGGCCGGCTGCGGCCGTGCCGGCGATGGCGTGCAGCGGGCGCACACCCAGCAGGTCACCGATGTAGGGCACCAGCGCCTCGTCGCAGGTTTCGATGAAGGCGTCGTCGTACAGGCGCTGCAGGTCTTGCAGCAGCACCTCGCCCTGCTCGGCCATCACCGCCAGCAGCGCGGCCAACGGGCCGCCCAATGCTTCGTCGCGCTCGCGGTAGTAGGCCGGCAGGCGCGACAGCAGGGCTTCGGCGTCCAGGGTGTTCATGCGGTGGGCTCGGCGGTGATCTCGGTCAGCACAATGTCGGCCGGCGCAATCAGCAGCAATTGCGCCGGCTGCACCGCGCCACCTTCCCAGCGCGCGCCGCGCACCCGCAAGCGGGCGTCGGGGCCGCGCTCGGTGGCCAGCGGTTTCAGCGCCGCCGCGTGTTCCAAGGTATTCGGCAAGGTGTGGGCTGACGCCAGCGCCGTCGCGTCTGCCAACAAACGCAATGCGTCCAGGTCGATCCAGTCGACGCCCGCCGTGCGCTGCATCACGTCCAGCACCTGGCTGGCGGCCAGCGACTGCGCAAAGCTGCGCTGCGCAAACCCGAAAGCGGTCACCAGCGCGCTGCGCAGCGCGGCCAGCACGGCCGGTGTTTCGTAACCCGGCAGCACGCGCACACCGGCCGTCAAGCCGAAGCGCAGCACCAGGGCCGGCGCGATGACCAGCGCCTGGTGGGCCGGCCGCG
>JAYVBO010000392.1:0-3212 GCA_043750435.1 Betaproteobacteria bacterium
GTCTTCGATGCCGTCGTAGCGCGTGATGCGGCCGCGTTCAGCCACATAGAGCGTGCCCTTGTCGAAAGCCACGCCATTGGGCGACTTCAGGCCCTTCAAGATGCGCTTGACCTCGCGCTTGCCGTCCTTTTCAACGATGGCGTAGACGTCGCTCAGGTTGCGGTTGCTGACGAAGACCGTGCCCTTGTCGCCCAAAGCCAGCGAGCGCGCTTCGGGGATGCCGTCGGCGTAGACCTCGACCTTGAACCCGGCCGGCACCTTCAGCGTGCTGACCGGCAGTTCGCTGGCCGGGCGGCCGGTGAAGATGGGCGCGATGGGGTGCAGCGGCGAAGCGTTTTGCTCGCCCGTGCGCCCTTGCTGCCACGACGGCGCGGGCGGCGGTGCCGCAGCGGGCGCGGTGGCTGGTGGCGTCTGGGCTTGGGCCCAGACCGCGCCACTGGCCAGCAAGGCTGCAGCGATGGTTTTCAACGGGCGTAAGGGGGCGTATGGCATGTCTTGTCTCCTGTCGTTTTTGGTCTTGGCACCCGAGTTTGGCAATGCAGCAAGCATCGCCGCCCTGGCTCAAACCAGTCTAGCAGCGGGCCCCCGAACCTGCCCGTCAGCCCAAGTTCAACCAAGTTCGGACCGGTTACCCCAGGTCGCTCAGAAAACGCGGCGCACGGCGCATCCGGCTGGCTTGTTCGTAAGCGTGGGCCACGCCCAGCAGCCGGGCGTCTTGCCAGGCCAGCGCGCCGAAGGACAAGCCCACCGGCAGGCCGGCCACCAGCCCCATGGGCACGGTGATGTGCGGATAGCCGGCCACCGCAAAAGGCCCGGCGAAACCGGCGCGCTGGCTGAAGTCGCCCAGCAGGTGGTCGATGCGCCAGGCCGGGTTGCCGGTGGCGGTGACGACGGCGTCAAGTTGGTATTCAGCGAACAGCGCGTCCAGGCCTTCGCTGCGCGCGTAACGACGGTTGGTGGCCAGGGCCTCGGTGTAGGCCGGGCTGCTCAGCCCCGTCGTGGCCTGCGCGGCCAGGAAGAGTTCCTGGCCGAAGAAGGGCAGGGTCTGCGCGGCGTGGGCACCGTTCCAGGCGATCAGGTCTTGCAGGTTCTTCACCGCCGCGTCGGGCTGGAAAGCCGCCAGGTAGATCGCCAGGCCGTCCTTGAATTCGTGCAGCAGCACCGTCGATTCGGTGCTGGCGTAACGGTCGCGGTTGGGAATCAGCAGGTTCTCGACCAGCACCGCGCCCTGCGCCTTCAACACCGTCAACGCGGCTTCGAACAAGGCCTGCGCTTGCGGTTGATTGGGGAAAGGGCTGCGCACCACGCCGATGCGCGCCCTCTGAAGCGCATCGGTCTGCAGCGCGCCCAGGTAGTCGGCCTGGGCGGCCGCTGCAGGCACAGCGGCCGTGGCCGCGTCGCGCGCATCGGCGCCGGCCAACACCGACATCAACAGCGCCGCGTCGGCCACGCTGCGCGCCATCGGGCCGGCGGTGTCTTGTGAAGCGGCGATGGGGATGATGCCGTCGCGGCTGACCCGGCCCAGCGTGGGCTTGAAGCCGACGACACCGCTGCGGCTGGCCGGCGACATGATGGAGCCGTCGGTCTCGGTGCCCACCGCGAACACGCACAGCCCCGCTGCCACCGCCACGCCCGAACCCGAACTGCTGCCGCTGGGCGTGCGCGTCAGGGCGTAGGCGTTGCGGGTCTGGCCGCCGCGGCTGCTCCAGCCGCTGCTGCTGCGCGTGCTGCGGAAGTTGGCCCATTCGCTGAGGTTGGTCTTGCCCAGAATGACCGCGCCGGCTGCGCGCAGGCGCGTGACGATGTGGGCGTCGCGGTGCGCGTGCAGGCCGGCCAGCGCCAGCGAACCGGCGGTGGTGGCCATGCGGTCGGCGGTGGCGATGTTGTCCTTGATCAGCACCGCCAGGCCGTGCAGCGGGCCGCGCACGCGGCCGGCCTGGCGCTCAGCGTCCAGCGCTCGGGCCTGGACTAGAGCGTCGGGGTTGATTTCGATGACCGACCGCAGTTGCGGGCCCGCATGGTCGATGGCCGCGATGCGGCGCAAGCAATAGCGCGCCAGGCCCAGCGCGCTCAGCCGGCCGGCCGCCATGCGGGCTTGCAGCGCAGCGGCGTCCAGGCCTTCCAGCGCTGACGGCAGCACGGCGGCGCTGGCTGCTGTTCCTGGCGACAACGGCTGTGTGGGCATGTGCCGACTCTAGGCCAGGCAGCAGTCCCGCGGCGCTGCGGTACAACCGCGCTTCAGCCCGGCGCCCCGTGCGCCCGCAACCCTTGAAAGCACCCATGAACCGTCCCGTCCTGACCTTGCTGGCGGCCGCCAGCCTCACCGCCGGCTGCACCACCACGCCACCCGCGCCCAGCGCGGCCCAAGCGGTGGCCGCGGTGCCGCTGATTGAACGCAGCCGCCTCTTCGGCAACCCGTCCAAGGTGGGCGGGCGCATCAGCCCCGACGGCCTGTGGCTGAGCTGGATCGCCCCGCGTGATGGCGTGCTGAATGTGTGGGTGGCGCCGGTGGCCGACCCGGCCCAGGCGCGGCCGCTGACGGCCGAAAAGCAGCGCCCCATCCGCGGCACCTTCTGGTCGCCCGATTCCAAGACCGTGCTCTATATCAACGACCAAGGCGGCGACGAAAACTTCCTGCTCTACGGCGTGGAGGTGGCCAGCGGCGCGCTGAAGAACTACACGCCCTTTGAGAAGACCACGGTGCAGCTCGTGGCCATCAGCAACAAGGTGAAAGACCGCATCTTGGTCGGCCTGAACAACCGCGATGCGCGCTGGCACGACGTGTACAACCTGGACCTGGCCAGCGGCAAGTTGAACCTGGTGCTGAAGAACGACAGCTACGGCGGCTTCGAAGCCGACGACACGCTGACCCTGCGCCTGGCGCAGAAGTCGCGCGCCGACGGCGGCGCCGACTACTTCCGTTTGAAGGACGGCGTGGCCGAGCCCACGCCCTTCGTCAGCGTGGGCATGGAAGACTCGCAGACCACGCAGCCGCTGCAGATCACGGCCGACGGGCTGACGATGTACTGGACCGACTCACGCGGCCGCGACAAGGCCGCGCTGGTGGCGCAGAACCTGGCCACCGGCGCCACCACCGTGGTGGCGCAAGACGCGCGCGCTGACATCGGATCGGCCCTCTACGACCCGAAGACGGGCGTCGTGCAGGCCTACGCCGTGGACTACCTGAAGAGCGAATACATAGGCCTGGACCC
>JAYVBO010000393.1:0-3203 GCA_043750435.1 Betaproteobacteria bacterium
GAACCTTGACCGGACAGGTCGGAATAGATGCCCTGCACCGTGCCGGGGTAGCGGTCGGTAATCAGCAGATGCCCTTTCTTGGGACGCAAGGGCAGCTCCGGGCACAGCGCCGTGGCATGCATGCCGCTTGCCAGCACCACCTGCGGCGCCGTGCGCCGGCTGCCATCGGCCAGGCGCAGCGCCGTGCCTTCGATGGCCGTGACTTCGGCGTGTTCGACACGGATGCGCGCGCCGCCCTGCGCCAGCAGCCACTCGGCCGCGCTGGGTGCGTAAACCACGCCGTCGCCGCCAACTTCCAACGCGCCGGCCAGGCCCTTGCGCAAGGCAGGCTCGGCAGCGCGCAGGGCGCGTGCATCGAGCAGGCGGCTGGCGATGCCGCGCTCACGCAAGCGGCGCTGTTTGTGCTCGGTCTCGGCCATTTCGGCGTCGTTGGCGGCGATCCACAGCGTGCCGCAGTTGCGGTGGTCACAGCCCGCGGGCCTGGCGGGCGCCAGCTCGCGCCACAGCGCCAGCGACCAGCCGCTCAGTGCCAGTTCGGCCGGGTTGTCGTCCATCACCACCAGGTGGCCCATGCCGGCGGCCGTGGCGCTGGCGCGTCTGTCGTCCAGCACGCGGACGTCCAGCCCGGCCTGGGCCAGCGCCCAGGCGCAGGCGGCACCGACCATGCCGGCACCGATGACCAAAACGTCGGCGTCCTGACTCAAAGCCGAATGCCCCAGCCGAAGGGGTCGTCGGCTTCGATGATCAGCGTCGCCTCGGCGCTGATGTGGGCGCGCCCGCGCACGGTCGGAATGACCTGGCCGGTCAGGCCCGGCACATAGCTGGCCTCGAACTGGCTGCCGATCACGCTGGCCTGGCGCCAGATCTCGCTGGGTTGCAAATGGCTGTCAGCCGCCAGGCAGGCCAACTTGGCGCTGGTGCCGGTGCCGCAGGGCGATCGGTCATAGGCCTTGCCCGGGCACAGCACGAAGTTGCGGCTGTCGGCAACGGCGTCACTGGCGAAGAGTTCGATGTGGTCGATCTCGGCGCCGTCAGCACCGGTCACACCCTGGGCCGCCAGCGCCTCGCGCAGGGCGCAGGCGTAGGCCGTGAGTGCGTCCAGGTTGATGCTGTCGACGCGCTGCCCGTGTTCGCTGACGAGGAAGAACCAGTTGCCACCCCAGGCCACGTCGCCGTGCACGGTGCCATGGCCCGGCACCTGAACCGCAAGCTGGTGTGCATGGCGGTAGGCCGGCACATTGCGCACACTCACCGAACCGTCGTCGTGCAGCGTCGCGGTGACCGTGCCCACCGGCGTTTCGATGCGGTGCGCGCCAGGGCCGATGCGCCCCATGTGCGCCAGCGTGGCCACCAGGCCGATGGTGCCGTGGCCGCACATTCCCAGGTAGCCGGTGTTGTTGAAGAAGATCACGCCCGCCGCCGCGTCGGGCGACACCGGCGTGCACAGCAAGGCGCCCACAACCACGTCGCTGCCGCGCGGCACTTCGCTTCAGTCTGTCGACGCGCGCACCCGCGCGCCCGTGGGCCTGCCCATCCCGGCCACCACAGCCGCTGAAGTGGACGCCGCGGCGCAAGCCGCCGCCGACGCTGCCCCGCTGTGGGCAGCCAGCAGCGGCGCCCAGCGCGCCACGCTGCTGCGCGCCCTGGCAGCGGCCCTGGAAGCCCAACGCGAAACGCTGGTGCCCCTGGCTGACCGCGAAACCGCGCTGGGCCCGGTGCGCCTGAATGGCGAGCTCGACCGCGCCGCCTTCCAGTTGCGGCGCTTTGCCGGCCTGGCCGAAAGCGGCGCGCCCTTTGGCCTGGTGCAAGACCCGGCCGTGGCCGGCCCACCGCCGGACGGCCATCCGGCCTTGCTGCTGGCGCAGTTGCCGCTGGGCCCGGTGGCCGTTTTCGCGGCCAGCAACTTCCCCTTCGCTTTCAGCGTGCTGGGCGGTGACACGGCCTCGGCCCTGGCGGCCGGCTGCCCGGTGGTGGTGAAGGTGCACGCGGCGCACCCGGCGCTGTCGATGGCGGTGCTGGCGCTGGCGCGTGAGGTGCTGCAACGGCTGGATTTGCCGGTCGGCCTGATCGGCCATGTCGCAGGGCCGGCTCATGAAGAGGGCGTGCTGCTGCTGCAGCACCCGGCCATCGCGGCCGGCGCTTTCACCGGCTCCACCCGCGGCGGTGCGGCCTTGCTGGCGGTGGCCCGTGCCCGGCCGCGGCCGATTCCCTTCTTCGGCGAACTGGGTTCCATCAACCCGGTGGTGGCCCTGCCCGCCGCGCTGGCCGCGCAAGGCCCGGCGCTGGCGGCCACGCTGGCTGGCTCCATCACGCTGGGCTGCGGGCAGTTCTGCACCTCACCCGGCTTGCTGGTGCTGGTGACGCCTGACGCGGCCTCGCAAGCGGTTGCTGCCGCTTTCACGGCCAGCCTGGCCGAAGCCCTGGGCGCGACGCGGCCGCACCCGATGCTGAGCCCCGGGCTGCGGGCGGCCTTCGAACAAGGCGTGGCGCACTGGCGTGCCACGCCGGGCCTGCATTGGTGGGTGTATGAAACCGGCGAAGCCGACGCCCCGCGCGCCGTGCTGGCGGAGGCCACGGCGGCCGAAGTCATCGCCCAGCCGCATCTGCGCGAAGAGGTGTTCGGCCCGGCGGCGATGCTGGTGCGGGCATCTTCGGTGGCGCAGGCCGCTGAAGTGCTGCAGGCCGTGGGTGGCGCCCTGACCGTCACGCTGTGGGGTGCCGACAGCGACACGCCGGAAAACCGCCAGTTGCTGCGCAGCGCCACCCAAATGGCCGGCCGCGTGCTGTTCAGTGGCGTGCCCACCGGCGTGGCGGTGTCCGCCGGTCAACACCATGGCGGCCCGTGGCCCAGTTCCACCGAGCCGTCCAGCACCTCGGTGGGCGACGCGGCGCTGCAGCGCTTCCTGCGGCCGGTGTCGTTGCAGGACGCGCCGGCCTGGGTGGTGGCCCAGCAGGGCGTGCCGGTCTGACGCGACAGCTGCCGCGTCAGCGGCGGCTGCGTTCGGGCGTTGCGATGCGCGCCGGCGGGCGCATGCGGGGCGCCGCGTCGCTCTGGCGACGCACCAGCGTGAAGTCCATCACCTGGTGTTCGGCACCGTCGTCTTCGCCGTTGCGGCGGGCGCGGATGCGGCGCACCAACTGCTGCAGCGCCGAACGCGCCATCTCGGCGATGGGCTGGCGGATGGTCGTCAGCTCGGGCCAGA
>JAYVBO010000394.1:0-3195 GCA_043750435.1 Betaproteobacteria bacterium
GCCGCCGCCCACTTGGTGATGAACAGCGTGAAGACGACGAAGGCCCCGAACATGCCGATGGCCGTCCAGTTGGTGGCTTGCTTCTCGGCCTGGCCGAGGTCGGCGCCGGCGGCGTAGACGATGGAGGAGGCGGCGGCCAGGGCCAGCGCCAGCAGTATGGATTTGCGCGCGTTCACTTCAGCACCGCCTTGTTCAGTTCAGCAGCGAGGCGGTCGAACTCGTCGTTCGCGCGGCGCACATAGATGCCGGTGATGATGATGGTGAAGGCGATCACGAACAGGCCGATGGGCATGCCCCAGGTGGTGACGCCTTCGCCGATGCGGGTGGACATCAGCGGCTTGAAGTAAGCCACCAGCACGATGAAGCCGTAATACACCAACATCATGGCGCCGGTCAGCCACCAGCCCAGCGTTGAGCGGGTGGTCTTGAGCTTTTGGTAGGTGGGGTGCGCGGCAATGCGCGCAGCCATATCGTTGTCCATGCTTGTCTCCTTCAGTGTGGTGGCCTGGGGTGTTTCCCGTCAGCCGGGGCGCTGGGCCCATGACTTGGCTTGTGCGCTAGCGGCCGACTATCGGGATGGGTACTGACCCTGGTCTGACGCGCAGCCAACGTGGGCTTACGCGCATGGCGCGCACCGGGCATGGCCGGCTACGATGCCGGGTTTGTCCCTAGCAATAACTTCAAACTCAAGACGCTGCCCCATGCCCTTGTCCCCACGCCCCCGCCCTGAAGCTGCCGCTGCAAGTGCACTGACCGCCGCCGACCACGAAACCGTCTTCGACGCGCTGTGCCTGGCCGGCTGCGAACGCAGCAAGGTGTGGCTGGCGAACTTCTTGCGCCACCTGAAGCGGCGCACGGCCGAAGGGCTTGAATTCGACGTGGCCGCCGTGGGTGCCAGCCTGACCGCGCTGCAGCAAGCCGGGCGCGTGCACCTGCAAACCAGCGGCCGGCATGACGTGCCGCCGTCCACGCGCAGCGCGCAATGGCCGCGCCTGCTGACCGCGCCTGATATGGCGCAGGCTTGGCGCGCCTGGGCACAAGCGGCCATGCCGGGCGTGTCGCTGCACAACGACCCGCTGATGCCCGACTACCGCAGCGCAGCCGAAATGCAGGCCATGGCGCGGCTGGCGCTGGCCGGCGGGCTGGACATTGCCGGCTGGCGGCGCGTGGCCGCGCGCGTGCTGGGGCCGGCGTCCGGCGTCGACGTGCTGGCCCAGGCGCTGAACACGCCCTTCGTGCCCGAGGTGCTGGAGCACATGAACGCCGAACTGCGCGAAGCGCTGCTCGTCACCTTCCAGCAAAGCTACAACCTGGACACCCCCCTGTGGCAGCCGATGCTGCAATGGCTGGACGCGCAGATGGCGCGCCGCGCCACCTCGGTGTCACCGGGCCTGCGCTTCTTGCTGGCCGAACGGCGTTTGCACCGTGGCGACATCGCTGCCTGCGAAGCCGCCATGCAAGGCATGCTGGGTGGCGGCGTGGCCCTGATGCACGCGGCCACACTGGCCTGGGCCGGACGCTGGGTGGAAGCCGCCAGCAGCTTCAGCAAAGCCTACAAAGAGGCGGCGAAAGAAACCGGCACCAAACGCGGTTTCATGCCGGAGCGCCTGCTGCAGTGGTACGTACTGAGCCTGCTGGCGCAGCCCGACCCGGCGGCCTGGACGGCGGCGCGCAAGCTGTGCGTGCTCGAATCGGGCAGCCGCCAGCCCGACGCGGGCTGGGGCTGGGGCCTGTGGGCCCACGCCGCTGCGGTGCGCCTGGGTGACATGCCGCTGGAAGCCGGCGTGCTGGACGCGCCGCTGCCCACGCGCCGCCCGCCGCTGGTGGAAGAAGACGCGCACAAATTGATCCTGGCCGCCTGGTTGGGCGAACCGTCCAAGGGCTGGAGCTCCAGCATGCTGGGCGCGCTGGTGCTGCAATTGCACGAAGCCGGCGTGCCCTGGAAAGCCGACCTGGTGCGCCAGGCCTGTGAACGCCTGCAGTTGCGCGTGGCCGCCCGCACGGCGGCCGAAGGCGAGGCCTGGCCGGTGGTCTTCTTCGGCGCCAAACAGGAAGCCTGGCGCGACGCGCTGGCGGCCATCGAAGCCCTGGGCGACCTGCGCGGCAAAGACAGCGTGGCGGTGGCGGCGCCCGTCACCCTGCAATGGCATGTGGCGCTGGACACCGCCGGCCGCGTGGTGGCCGTGCAGCCCTGGGAACGCACGGCCGGCGTGCGCGGCCTGGGCAAGCCCAAACCGGCCAGCCTGAACCGCGTGAAGAAGGCCACCCGGCTGGACCCACGCGACGCGGCGGTGGCGCGCGCCATCGAGCCGCAGCGCTGGTCGCCGGGCACGCTGGGCATGGACGTGACGGCCGCGGCGATGGCGCTGGTCGGCCACCCCGGCCTCTACTTCGACGACGCCCCCGATCAGGCCGTGGACCTGCGCGAAGCGCTGCCGGTGCTGGAGGTGCTGCGCCAGGCTGGCACCGCCGACGGTGCAGGCGACGCCGGCGAACGCTACGTCTTCAAGCTGCTCGACCCTTTGCTGAGCAGCGTGCCACCGGCCGTGGGCGAACACTTCACCGCCAGCGACCCCAGCGCCGAGGCTGAGCGGCGCAACGGCATCCGCATTGTGCGCGACGCGGCCGACCGCGCGCGGCTGATCCGCATCGGCCCGGCGCAGCGCCGGGTGGCCGAACTGGTGGCCAAGCAGTGGAGCGTGCCGGTGGCCGCGCAGGCCGAACTGGAAGCCGCGCTGCGCGTGCTGGCCGGCCACTTTCAATTGCACAGCGACGCCGACGCCGGCCAGGCGGTGCACAGCGAATCGCGCTTGCGCGCGCAGCTCAGCCCGCAGGGCGACGGCCTGCGCCTGCGTCTGCTGGTGCAGCCTTTCGGCAGCCACGGTCCTGCCGTGTCGCCCGGCCAGGGCCGTGCGCGGCTGCTGACCCTGCACCAGGGCCTGAACCTGTCCACCGAACGCCGGCTGGCGGAAGAGGCTGACAACCTGGCCGCCGTCATCGAAGCCCTGCCCTTCTTGCAAGACGCGCAGACCGACGACACCACCTGGCTGCTCATCGACCCGGAACAGGCCTTGGCCGCTGTCGAGCGCCTGCCGCAACTGCCGGCCGTGGCCGGCGTGGACTGGCCGCGCGGCAAGCCGGTGCGCGTGATGGCGGTGGCCACCAGCGCGCTGCAGGCCAGCGTGAAAAGCGGCG
>JAYVBO010000395.1:0-3191 GCA_043750435.1 Betaproteobacteria bacterium
TTGAGCCAGCGGGCGAAGCCGTATTCACGCAGCACCTCGGCGCCACGGTTGAACAGCGTGATGCCCAGGGTGTCGAAGTGGCCGTGGTCCATGCCGTGCTGGCCGTAGTTCATCACCACCTGGGTGATGTCGCCGTCGGCGGCCTTGGCGCGCAGAAAACCCTGCGCACCCTTGTCACCCGCCGGGCCTTCGTTCAGTTCCACACTGGGCCAGAACGGCGGGGCGTCGCTGGACAGCGCATCGGCCGCGGCGGCCAGGCCCAGCGCAGCGGGGTGCACCCACACCTGGCCCTGCTGGCGCGCCAGGGCCTGCACGGCCGGCTCGTCGCCATAGCGCGCGTTGTAGACGGCGGCGGCGATCAGCGCTTCGGCAAAGATCAGCAAGGCGCGCATCGCGAAGCGGTGGTAGTAGGGCCCTTCGATGCAGTAGCCCGAGGGCGCGAACAGCAGGCTGATCTCGGCCAGGTAGCCGCCGGTCAGTCGGTCGCCGGCCAAACCGTCCAGCGCCAGTTCGACATAGCGCGCGTCGCCGATCACCAGCCCGCAGGTGCCCACCGCGGCCACGCCCCACAGACCGTGGTTGTGGATGGTCGCGAAGTGGTGGGCATACAGCTCGGTCATCATCACCACGGCCGGGCGCAGCAGGTCTTGCTCGATGTGTTCGCGCTGCTGCGCCGTCAGGCTGTCGCGGATGCAGCAGTAGCCGATGGACATCGACAGCAGCCAGATGTTCTCGTTCAGTATCTGGTGAAAGATGCGCCCGGCCGGGTTGGTGTTCTTGGCCCTCTGGAAGCCCAGGCCCAGGTAGACATCGGCATAGCGGGTCAACAGGTCGGCCGCCAGGTCGGCATAGTGCTGCTCACCGGTGGGGTTCGAGAAACGCTTGTCTTCCATGCGCGACCACAGTCGGCTGCGCTGGTCCCACACCTGTTCCAACACGCTCACCAGGCTGCTGTTGCCCGTGGCGCGGCCTATGGCCAGGTGGAAAGCGCGGTCGGCCAGTTCATTCTTGGCGCGGTCGTCGCAATGGCGCTCCATGTCGGCCAGCGCGGCCATGATGGCGTCGATGGCGCTGTCGCTGGCCACGCGCGCGGCCATAGCGGCCACTTCGCTTTCGATCAGGCGGCGCGCCGACAACACCTCAAAAGGGCCGGGGCCGGCGTCCAGCAGTTCAGCGCCCGCACCGTCGGCGATGTAGATGCCTGAGCCGCCGCGAACCTCCACGATCTTGCGCAGGTCGAGCACGATGATGGCCTCGCGCACCGAGGTGCGGCTGACCCCCAGTCGCTCAGCCAAGTCACGCTCTGAGGGCAGCCGGTCGCCGGGGCGCAGTTGCTGCTGCTGGATCAGCGCTTCCAGCTGACGGGCCACCACGCGGTTGAGGCGGGCTTCGGCTGCCGGCGCTTCGGCGGCCCGTGCTGGTGCTGCTTCCACGGTCTTGGACTTCATGGGGCTGTGTTCATGCGGCGGGGACTTCGGGCTGTGCCTCGGCCAGGCGCAGCAACTCGGCGCCGGCCACAACACATCAGCCTGTGCGACGCGGCTGGCGACGCGCGCCCCTTGCAAGACCCGATCGCCAGCGAATTGCGCCTGTGCGTGCAGCGGGCCAATCAGGCGGCCGCAGCAGGGGCCAACCCGACCGCACAGGCGCAACGGCGCGCGCAAAGCATGCTGTCCATCCAGCAGGTGTTTGGCGCCCTGGGGGCCGATCAGGTCTTTGTGGCTGCCGTGGCCGGGGCCTCACTGGCCTTGCTGCGCGACGGCGTCGCCGGCGTGATCGCCGGTGCTTGAACTGCGGCCGTCAACCGACCACGGGTGCGGGCGAAACAGTTGCCACCGGCGCCTGCGCTTCAAGCACCGGCACCGGCACCGGCACCGGCACCGGCACCGGCACCGGCACCGGCACCGGCACCGGCACTGGACTGATGTTCTGCGCCAGGCTGCCCTTGGGGCCGACAACGATGTCGTAGCTGACGCGAGACCCCTCCTTGAGGGTGCGAAAGCCGTCCATCTGGATGGCCGAAAAGTGCGCGAAAACGTCGGCACCGCCGCCTTCAGGTTCAATGAAGCCGAAGCCCTTGGCATCGTTGAACCATTTGACTAATCCGTACGCCATGGCGCTCACCCCTGTCCTTGACTGCGGCGGAAATTGTGGCGCCCGGCGATTGCCAGTGTCAAGGCAAGGACCCGCCTCTAGTGCCAAGGTTGGGCGGCATTTGGGGCCTTGCTCGGGCCTTGAAGTTGGCCAGGGTGGGTCAATATGCCACTCCACGCTGCACTTCTGGCCCCGCGCTGCGCGCAGGGAGGCCAACTCGATAGAATGAAACATGCCCGAGGAAAACCCATCGTCGCCACCCGCTATGCCGCCTGTACCCAACCGCGAAGGCGGTCAGGGTCAGGTGGTCGCGGAGCGCCAGGCCGCGAAGACCAAGCCGCCTCAGCTCTACCAAGTGGTGATGCTGAACGACGACTACACGCCGATGGAATTCGTCGTGATGGTGCTGCAGCATTATTTCCAGCGTGACCCGGATTCAGCCACGCTCATCATGTTGAAGATTCACCACGAAGGACGCGCCATTTGTGGCGTCTACACGAAAGACGTCGCCGCGACGAAAGTCGAATTGGTGCTCACCGCGGCCCGCCGCGACGGGCATCCGCTGCAATGCATTATGGAGGCCGCATGATTGCGCAAGAGCTTGAAGTCAGCCTGCACATGGCGTTTGTCGAAGCCCGTCAGCAGCGTCACGAATTCATCACCGTCGAGCATCTGCTCATGGCGTTGCTGGACAACCCCTCAGCCGCTGAAGTGCTGCGCGCCTGCGCAGCCAACATCGAGGACTTGCGCAAAAGCCTGTCCACCTTCATCAAGGAAAACACGCCCACCGTCGGCGGCAGCGAAGAGGTGGACACCCAGCCCACGCTGGGCTTCCAGCGTGTGATCCAGCGCGCCATCATGCATGTGCAAAGCACGGGCAGCGGTAAGAAGGAAGTCACCGGCGCCAACGTGCTGGTGGCCATCTTCGGCGAGAAGGATTCCCACGCCGTCTACTACCTGCACCAGCAGGGCGTGACACGCCTGGACGTGGTGAACTTTATCGCCCACGGCATCAAGAAGTCGGACCCGCCCGAGCCCACCAAGGGCAACGATGCGCCCAGCAGTGGGGGCAGCGAGGCCGAGAAGGAAGAGGGCGG
>JAYVBO010000396.1:0-3190 GCA_043750435.1 Betaproteobacteria bacterium
ATGATGGCCGTTGAAACGCCGCTGAACAGCCACCTGCACGCCCAGCTGAACCTGCTGCCGCTGGACGCGCGCGACCTGGCGCTGGCGCGCACCGTCGTCGAGTCGCTGGACGACGACGGCTACCTGCGCACGCCGCTGGAGGAACTGCTGGCGGTGACGCCGCTGGACCCGGTGGCCACGCTGCAGGACATGCAGATCGCGCTGCGCCGCGTGCAGTCGCTGGAACCGGCCGGCGTGGCGGCGCGCACCGTGGGCGAATGCCTGCTGCTGCAGCTGCCGGCCATCGTCTGCCCTGACATGCGGGCGCTGGCGCAGCGCATCGTCAGCGACCACCTGCAGGCGCTGGCGGCACGCGATGTCAACGCGCTGGCGCGAAAGCTGGGCGCGACCCCGGCGCGTGTGGAAGCGGTGTGCGACCGCATCCGCCGGCTCGACCCGCGGCCGGGCTGGCGGGTGGGTTCATCGCAGGTCGACTACGTGGTGCCCGACGTGGTGGTGAAGAAGGTGCGCGGCGCGTGGACGGTGCAACTGAACCCGGCCGTCGTGCCCAAGGTGCGGCTGAACGAGGTCTACGCCACGCTGTTCCAGCGCCACCGCACGGCGGCCAACGCCGAGATGGGTGCGCATCTGCAGGAAGCGCGCTGGACGCTGCGCAATGTCGAGCAGCGCTTCTCGACCATCCTGGACGTGGCCGAGGCCATCGTCAAACGCCAGAAGAACTTCCTCGAATACGGCGCGATGGCGATGAAGCCGCTGGGCCTGCGTGAAATTGCCGACGAGGTCGGCATCCACGAAAGCACGGTCTCGCGCGTGACCAACAACAAGTACATGACGACGCCCATCGGTGTGTTCGAACTGAAGTATTTCTTCTCGCGGGCGATGATCAGCCGCAACGGCAGCGCCTGTTCCGGCACCGCCATCCGCAGCCTGATCAAGGACATCATCGACGCCGAGAGGCCCGAGGAACCGCTGTCCGATGCCGAGATCGCGCGGCAGCTGGCGCAGCAGGGCCTGGTGGTGGCGCGCCGCACCGTCACCAAGTACCGGCAGATGCTGAAGTTCGAAGCAGTGGACCGCCGGCGCCGACTGAGCTGACGACAGGCCGGTTGGCGAACCGCCGTTGCTGCCGCTGCGGCTGCTGCCGTTCCTCACCGCCTGCCGCCAGCAGCGCACCGTGTGCACCCAGGGGCGGCCCAGCGGCCGTTCGACGGCCCAGGGCAGGTGGATCCGCAGCCTGATGCGGTTCGCGCGGGGTACGCCGTTTGCTGTGAAACCGCATGGACCGCATCGACCGCTTGGCCACCTCGCCCGGCAAACCCGACAGCGTGGCCCTTGCCGCGCCGCGCCCGATCGAGCCGGTGCGGGACCTGGCCCTGTTCACCGTCGACCGCCAGGGTCGGGTGGCCAGCTGGAATGACGGTGTCGAACGTATCCTGGGCTGGAACCGGGAGGACTGGATCGGCCAGCCGGTGACAGTGGCTTTCACGCCAGAAGACGTGGATGCCGGTCTGCCGGCCGCCGAGATGCAAAAGGCCGCCACCACCGGCCTCGCCGATGGCAACCGCTGGATGCGGCGCAAGAACGGCGAACATTTCTACACCCTGGGCGAGATGGCCCGCGTGCTCGACGATCAAGGCGTGAACGTCGGCTACCTGAAGGTGCTGCGCGACTTCACCGCCCACCGCGAGGCCGCGCAGGAAACGGAACGCCTGTTGCGCAGCGAAAGCGAAGCCTGGGCGCGCGCGGATAACCAGGCCGCGGGCTTCAGCGCCGCCATCGAGACCCTGAGCGACGGGGTGTGCATCGGCGACCGCCACCGCGTGCAGCGCTGCAACCGCGCTGCGCTGGATTTGCTGGGCTTGGGCTCGGTGGACGCGCTGCAGGCTGATGGGGCGGTGCTGGTGCAGCGCCTGCGCCTGCGCCGCGAGCGCAACGGCCCGCTGCTCGACAGCGCCGACCTGCCCTGTGCGCGCGCCGCGCGCGGCGAGCCGGTTTCGATGGAACTGTGGGTGGCACGCGGCGGTGAAGCGGGCGAAGCCGCCGACATCTGCCTGCGCTGTTCGGCCCACCCAGTGCGGGTGGACGGCGTGGTGGTCGGCGCGGCGGCGGTCTTCACCGACCTCACCGAGCGTTTGTCGCTGCACCGTGCCGGACGCGCGCTGAGTCAGGCGGAAACCGATCTGCATGAACGCGACGCCGCGTTGCACGAGCGCGATGCCGCGTTGCATTAGCGCGATGCCGAACTGCGCGCGCTGGTGGACGGCGTGCGCGACTGCGGTGTGTGCGACACCGAGACCGTGCAGCACGGCCTGGCCGCCATTTCGCGCGATGCGCGCACGCAGGTGCAGTTGATCGAAGACCTGCTGGACATGAACCGCATCCAATCGGAGCACCTGCGGCTGGACCTGCAGCCCATCGAACTGGGCGGTGTCATCGCCGCGGCCATTGATGCAGCGCTGCCCGCGGCCACCGCCAAAGGCATCGGCCTGCGCACGGTGTTCGGCGCGGGCAGCGGGCAGGTGATGGGCGACGCCGCGCGGCTGCAGCAAGTGGTGGGCAACCTGCTGAACAACGCCATCAAGTTCACGCCGCAAGGCGGTCAGGTCAGCGTGATGTTGAAGCAGCGTGACGGCTGCGCCGAGCTGGCGGTGTCAGACACCGGCCAGGGCATCGCCGCCGACTTCCTGCCGCTGATCTTCCAGCGCTTCCAGCAACAGGACGCCAGCATCACGCGGCGCCACGGCGGCCTGGGCATCGGGCTGGCCATCGTGCGGCACCTGGTGGCGCTGCACGGCGGCCAGGTGCAGCGCCGGCGGCGAGCGGCGAGCGGCCGGCGGGCGCACCGCCGGCCGGCGCGCTACAGGCCGAGCCGGCTGGCCGCAGCGCAGCGGTGGTGCAGCTGGACGGCGTGCGGGTGCTGCTGGTGGATGACGAACCCGATGTGCGCGCCGTCACCGAACGCGTCTTGCAGGACGCCGGCGCGCAGGTGCTGGTGGCCAGCCAGGCCAGCCAAGGCCTGGCGTTGCTGCAGCAGAAAATGCCGACCGTGATCCTCAGCGATATCGGCATGCCCGGCATCGAGGCTACGACTTCATGCGCCGCGTGCGCAGCCTGGATGCCCTGCACGGCGGCCTGACGCCGGCCGCCGCGTTCAGCGCCTACACCCGGCCCGAAGACCGCCAGCGCAGCC
>JAYVBO010000397.1:0-3185 GCA_043750435.1 Betaproteobacteria bacterium
GTGGCGCTGGCGCTGGAAACCAAGCGCGTGCGCGTCGACCAGGTCATCAACACCGCGCCGGGCAGCCTGGTGGTGGGCCCGCTGGTGGTGAAAGACGCCCACCCGCACCCCGCGCTGACGGTGCAGGAAGTGATCCAGAAGAGCAGCAACATCGGCGCCGCGCGCATTGCCATGGGCATGCCGGCGCGTGAGCTGTGGGAACTGTTCAGCGCGGTGGGCTACGGTCAGAAGCCGCAGATCGCCTTTCCGGGCGCTGTGACCGGCCGCCTCAAGCCCTACAAGAACTGGCGCCCGGTGGAGCAGGCCACCATGGCCTACGGCTACGGCTTGTCGGCCTCGCTGTTGCAGATGGCGCGCGCCTACACGCCGCTGGCGCGCGACGGCGATGTCATCCCCGTCACCATGCTCAAGCAAGACCACCCGGCCAGCGGCCCGCACGTGTTGTCGGCGGCCACTGCGGCCGAGATCCGCAAGATGCTGCAGATGGCCACCGGCACCGGCGGCACCGGCCCCAAGGCGCAGACCCTCGGCTATTCCGTGGGCGGCAAGAGCGGCACCGCGCACAAGCAAGAAGGCAAGGGCTACGCGTCGAACAAATATCGCTCGTGGTTCGTCGGCATGGCGCCCATCGGCACGCCGCGCATCATCGTGGCGGTGATGGTGGACGAGCCCAATAACGGGCTGCATTACGGTGGCGACGTGGCCGCGCCGGTGTTCAGCGAAGTCGTGCAGCAGACCCTGCGCAGGATGAACGTGGCGCCCGACCTGGATGTGAAGGCGCAGATCAGCGCCAAGCCTGTCGTCCCGGCTTTGGCCGAGCCGGAAAGCTTCTAGTGCCCATGCTGCTGGCCACTGCCCCCGAAGCCGCCCAGTGGCTGGCCGCGCGCGTGCGCGGCCGTCTGCGCATGGACAGCCGCGCGGTGCAGCCGGGTGACGGCTTCATCGCCTGGCCAGGGCTGTCCACCGACGGTCGGCGTTACGTACAGGCCGCGCTGGACGCCGGTGCGGCGGCCTGCCTGGTTGAAGCGCAGGGCGCCGAAGCCTTCGCCTTCGACCCCGAACGGGTGGCCAAGGTGGCGGGCCTGAAGGCTGCCACCGGCGACATTGCCGACCACTATTACGCCCAGCCCAGCGCGGTGCTGGACGTGGTGGCCACCACCGGTACCAACGGCAAGACCAGCACCGCCTGGTGGATGGCGCAGGCGCTGACCCGGCTGGGCCGGCGCTGCGGCGTCATCGGCACGTTGGGCGTGGGCGAGCCGCCCATCGGCAGCGATGGCGCCGGTGCCGTCACCAGCACCGGCCTGACCACGCCCGACCCCGTCACCCTGCACGGCGCCTTCCGCAGCTTCGTTGACCTGGGCTTCTCGGCCTGCGCGCTGGAAGCCTCGTCCATCGGTCTGGCCGAACACCGTTTGGCTGCAGCGCGCATCGAGGTGGCGCTGTTCACCAATTTCACCCGCGACCACCTGGACTACCACGGCGACATGGCCCACTACTGGGCCGCCAAGCGCATGCTGTTTGACTGGCCGGGACTGAAGTCGGCGGTGATCAACATCGACGATGAACAGGGTGCATTGCTGGCCAGCGAACTGGGGCGCGGCGCGCTGGATCTGTGGACGGTGTCGCTGCAGCAGGCCGCCCGCCTGCAGGCCAGCGGCCTGCGCTACACCGACGACGGCCTGGCCTTCGACCTGAATGAAAACGGCCAGCACGTCAGCGTGCACAGCCGCTTGGTGGGTGAATTCAACGCCAGCAACCTGTTGGTGGTGATCGGCGGCCTGCGCGCCCTGGGCGTGCCGCTGGCCGACGCCGCCCAGGTGGCGGCCGAGTTGACGCCCGTGCCGGGCCGTCTGCAGCGCATCAGCGGCCGCGACCTGGACGTGGTGGTGGACTACGCCCACACGCCTGACGCCCTGGCCAAAGTGCTGCAGGCGCTGCGCCCGATGGTTGCCGCCCGCAGCAGTCAGCTGTGGTGCGTGTTCGGCTGCGGCGGCAACCGCGACGCCACCAAGCGCCCCTTGATGGGGGCCATAGCCGCGGCCGGCGCCGACCATGTGGTGCTGACCAGCGACAACCCGCGCGGCGAATCGCCCGACGCCATCCTGGCGCAGATCCTGGTCGGCGTGACCGGCAACGACGACATCGCCGTCATGGAAGACCGCCGTGCCGCCATCGCCCATGCGGTGCACAGCGCCCAGCCCGGCGACGTGGTGCTGCTGGCCGGCAAGGGCCATGAGGACTATCAGGAAATTGCCGGCGTGCGGCGCCCGTTCTCAGACGTGGCCGAAGCCCGCGCCATGCTGGCCCTGCGTGACGGTGACGGCGGCGCTGACGTTGACGGCAGCGGCGGCGCGCCCCATGCCCCATCTGAGGCGCAAGCGTGATGCTGACCCTGGCGCAAGCCCACGCCCTGCTGCCCGGCAGCCGCCTGCTGGGTGATGGCAACCTGATGCTGGCCCGCGTGCACAGCGACACGCGCACGCTGCTGCCCGGCGACTTGTTCGTGGCGCTGCGCGGTGAACGCTACGACGGTGCCGACTACCTGGCGCAGGCCCAGGCCAACGGCGCGGTGGCGGCGCTGGCCGAGCGCGGCCTGACTGACGCCGCAGGCGGCATGCCCGGCCTGCTGGTGCCCGACGCGCTGGCCGCGCTGCAGCAGCTGGCCGCCGCCTGGCGCGCACGCTGCACGCTGCCCTTGATTGCGGTCACCGGCAGCAACGGCAAGACCACCGTCACGCAGATGGCGGCGGCCATACTGCGCAGCTGGCTCGGCACGGCGGCGCTGGCCACCGCCGGCAACTTCAACAACCACATCGGCCTGCCGCTGACCCTGCTGCGCCTGCGCCCCAGCCACCGCGCCGCCGTGCTGGAACTGGGCATGAACCACCCGGGCGAAATCGCCCTGCTGGCCGGCCTGGCCGCGCCCACTGTGGCCCTGGTCAACAACGCCCAGCGCGAGCACCTGGAATTCATGAGCAGCGTGGAAGCGGTGGCGCGCGAGAACGGCAGCGTCATCAGCGCGCTGGGCGCGGGCGGCGTGGTGGTCATCCCGGCCGACGACGCCCACACCCCGCTGTGGCGGGCCATGGCAGCCGGCCGCAGCGTGCGCACCTTCGCCTTGTCGGCGCAAGGACCAAGCCAGGCCGACTTCACCGCGCAAGCCCGCTGGCAGGCCGACTCCC
>JAYVBO010000398.1:0-7394 GCA_043750435.1 Betaproteobacteria bacterium
TTGGTAGGCCGTGTAGGACTTGAACCTACGACCAAAGGATTATGAGTCCTCTGCTCTAACCAACTGAGCTAACGGCCCGCCGAACAGCGGCGATTCTAGAAGGCCCGGCTCAGCGGGCCGACAAAGCGCTGCCAACCAGCCGCGAGGTGATGTCGACGATCTGGATCATGCGGTCGTAAGCCATGCGGGTCGGCCCTATGACGCCCAGGGTGCCGACCACCCGGCCGTCGACTTCGTAGGGCGCCGTCACCACGCTCAATTCCTCGAAGGGCACGACGCGGCTTTCACCGCCGATGTAGATGCGCACGCCCTCGGCGCGGCTGCTGACTTCCAGCAGGCGCATCAGTTCGGTCTTCTGCTCGAAGACGTCGAAAAGCCGGCGCAGGCCGGACATGTCGTTGCCGAAATCTTGCACCGTCAGCAGGTTGCGCTCGCCCGAAACGATGACCTTGTCGGTGCTCTCGGCCAGCACGTCGCTGCCGGCCTGCACCGCAGCTTGCATCAGCGCCGCAATTTCACCGCGCAGCGCGTCGATCTCGTGCTTCAAACGCTCGCGCACCGCTTCGATGGTCAGGCCGGCGTAGTTCGCATTCAGGAAGTTGGTGGCCTCGATCAGCTCGCTCTGCAGGTGGTCACGGACGGTGAAGATCACCCGGTTCTGCACATCACCGTCGGGCGCCACCAGAATGACCAGCACACGGCGCTCGCCCAGGCGCAGGAATTCAATGTGGTGGAAGACGCTGGCCTTGCGCGGCGCGGTGACCACGCCCACGAAGCTGCTCAGGCTGGACAGCAGCGAAGCCGCCTGCGCAATGACGCGCTGCGGCTGGTCGGGCTGCAAGTGCTCGCGGGCCGCGGCCACGTCGGAAGCGGTGTGCGCCAAGTCCAGCGGGCGGGCCGTCAGCATGGTGTCGACGAAGAGCCGGTAGCCACGCGCCGTGGGGATGCGCCCGGCGCTGGTGTGCGGGCTGGCGATCAGGCCCAACTCTTCCAGGTCGGACATCACGTTGCGGATGGTGGCTGGCGACAGGTCCAGGCCCGAGGTGCGGCTCAGGGTGCGAGAACCGACGGGTGTGCCGTCGGCGATGTAGCGCTCGACGAGAGTCTTCAGCAGCGTGCGCGCCCGGTCATCCAGCATGCGCCGATTGTAGGGAGCAGGGCGCCGGGCGCCACCCCGGAACTGCTGGGGCGGCACGGTGCCGACCAGGGGGCCTATGGTGTAATGCCGCGCATGCCTTCAGGCTTCCGTCATGCAGCAATCGTGGGCAAGTATCAAGCGCAAGGCATACGCCCGGCGCTGGAGGAGATTGCCCATGTCCTGATGGCCCAGGGCCTGGAGGTTTCCTTCGAGGCCGACACCGCGCGCAACACCGGTGTGACCGACTTTGACGCCCTGACGCCGCAGCAGATGGGCCAGCGCTGCGACCTGGCCGTGGTGGTGGGCGGCGACGGCACCATGCTGGGCATCGCCCGCGAACTGGCCCGCTACAACCTGCCGCTGGTGGGCATCAACCAGGGCCGGCTGGGCTTCATCACCGACATCGCGATGGGCCAGTACAAGGAAGCGCTGGCGCCCATCGTGGCCGGTGACTACGAAGAAGAATCGCGCGCCATGCTGGAAAGCGATGTCTGGCGCGACGGCCAGCGCATCTTCGAAGGGCTTTCGCTGAACGACGTGGTGGTCAGCCGCGGCGCCACGGCCAGCATGGTGGAGTTGCGGGTCGACGTGGGCGACGACTTCGTTGCCAATATGCGCGCCGACGGCCTGATCGTGGCCACGCCCACCGGCAGCACGGCCTACGCGCTGTCGGCCGGCGGGCCCATCCTGCACCCTGGCATCGGCGGCCTGGTGCTGCTGCCCATCGCCAGCCACACGCTGAGCAACCGCCCCATCGTGCTGCCCGACACTGGCGAGGTGCGCATCGGCATCGTCTCGGGCCGCGACGTGTCGGCCAACTTCGATATGCACACCCTGGCCAGCCTGATCATCGGCGACCAGGTGCGCGTGCGCCGCTCGGCATTCAAGGTGCGCTTCCTGCACCCGCGCGGCTGGAGCTACTACGCCACGCTGCGCCGCAAGCTGCGCTGGTACGAGGGGGTGGTCTAGACATGTTGCGCCGCTTGTCGCTGCGCGACGTGGTCATCGTCGCCGAACTGGAAGTCGACTTCCAGTCCGGCTTCAGTGTGCTGACCGGCGAAACCGGCGCCGGCAAGTCCATCCTCATCGACGCCCTGCAGCTGGCGCTGGGCAACCGCGCTGACGCCGCCCTGGTGCGCGAAGGCGCAGCGCGCGCCGAGGTCAGCGCCGAATTTGACCGGCCGCCAGCGCTGCAGCCCTGGCTGGACGACGCCGGCTTCAGCCGCGCCGATCCGCAGGACGACAGCCTGCTGCTGCGCCGCACGGTGGACGCACAAGGCAAGAGCCGCGCCTGGATCAACGGCAGCCCGGCCACGGTGGCGCAACTGCGTGAGGCCGCCGAGCACCTGGTCGACATCCACGGCCAGCATGCCTGGCAAAGCCTGACCCGGCCCGCCGCCGTGCGCGCCCTGCTGGACGCCCAAGCCGGCGTCGACGGCAGCGCCATGGCCGCCGCCTGGCGGGCGTGGCGGCTGGCCATCACGCAATTGGACGCTGCGCGCGGCCAGCGCGACACGCTGGAGCGCGAACGCGAGCGCCTGGCCTGGCAGATCACCGAACTGGGCAAGCTGGCCCCGGCCGATGGCGAATGGGAAACGCTGAATGCCGAGCACCAGCGGCAGGCCCACGCGCAGGCGCTGATCGACGGCGCACGGGCCGCGCTGAACGCCGTGGCCGAGGACAGCGACAGCGCCAACACGCAGGCCTCGCGCGCCATCGCGGCGCTGGACGACGTGCAGCGCTTTGACAGCGAACTGGTGGCCGTGGCCGAACAACTGCGCGCCGCACAGGCCCAGCTGGAAGACGCTGCGCACACCCTGCACAGCTACCTGGGCCACCGCGAGCCCGACCCCGACCGCCTGGCTGCGCTGGACGAACGCCTGGGCGTGTGGGTGACGCTGGCCCGCCGCTACCGCCGCACGCCCGCCGAACTGCCGGCGCTGCTGGCCGGCTGGCAGGCCGAACGGGCCCTGCTGGACGCGGCGGCCGATCTGGAAGGCCTGGAACGCACGGTGGCCAGCGCCGAACGCGGCTGGCGCGCTGAGGCCGAACGCGTGGCCAAGCTGCGCAAGAAGGCGGCGCCTGTGCTGTCGGCCGCGGTGACGCAGGCCATGCAGCAACTGGGCATGGCCGGTGGCCGTTTCGAAGTGGCGCTGCTGCCGCAAGCCGAACCGCAGGCCTACGGACTGGAAGCCGCCGAATTCCGCGTTGCCGGCCACGCCGGCAGCACGCCGCGCGCGCTGGCCAAGGTGGCCTCGGGCGGCGAACTGTCGCGCCTGGCCCTGGCCATTGCCGTCACCACGGCCCAGGGCAACGGTCAGGCGGCCGCGCAACGCAGTGGCGCGGCCACCCTGATCTTCGACGAGATCGACGCCGGCGTTGGCGGCACGGTGGCCGACAGCGTGGGGCGTTTGATGAAGCAGTTGGGCCACGCCATGGGCCCGACCGGCCAGGTGCTGGCCGTGACCCATCTGGCGCAGGTGGCCGCCTGCGCCGACGGTCACTTCGTGGTGTCGAAGGCCTTGCGCGGCAAGCAGACACTGTCGGACATCCGGCCCGTTGAAGGCGAAGCCCGGGTGGCCGAAATCGCCCGCATGCTGGGTGGCGAAACGCTGTCGGGTACCGCGCATGCCCAGGCCTTGCTGGGCTTGGGTGCACAAGCCGGTTTGGGAACCGCGTCATGAATCTTCCCATCAAGCCCGACGGGGCCAGCGAACGCGACGAAGTCGTGCTCGTCACCGGCATTTCGGGTTCGGGCAAATCGGTGGCGCTGCACGCGCTGGAAGACGCCGGCTACTTCTGCGTCGACAACCTGCCGCCCGAACTGCTGCGCGACTTCATCCGCCTGGAACACGCGCGCTACACCCACCGCGTGGCGGTGGCGGTGGACGTGCGCACCGCCGGTTCGCTGCCCAGCCTGGTGCCGCTGATCGAGCAGCTGCGCGCTGAAGGCGTGCGCATCCGCACGCTGTTTCTCGACGCCAGCACCGACGCGCTGCTGCGCCGTTTTTCGGAAACACGCCGACCCCATCCGCTGACCGCTGCGGCCACCGCCGGTGACGTGTCGCGCGCGTTGGTCGATGCCATCGAACTGGAACGCGCACTGCTGGCCGACCTGCGCGACAAGTCCACCGTCATCGACACCAGCCAGTTGCGCCCGGCGCTGCTGAGCAACTGGGTGCGCTCGCTGGTGGGGGCGCGCGAAGCGTCGCTGACGCTGGTCTTCGAGTCCTTCGCCTTCAAGCACGGCGTGCCGCTGGACGCCGACTATGTGTTCGACGTGCGCGTGCTGCCCAACCCCTACTACATCCGCGAGTTGCGGCCGTTGAATGGGCGCGACGAAGCCGTGGCGGCTTACCTCGAAGCCCAGCCCGAAGTGACCGAGATGCTGCAGCAGATCAGCGACTTCCTGCACCGCTGGCTGCCTTCGTTTGAAGACGACCAACGCAGCTACCTCACGGTGGCCATCGGCTGCACCGGCGGCCAGCACCGTTCGGTCTACAGCGTCGAATGGCTGGCCCGGCGCTTTGAAAGCGCCTACGCCACGCTGGTGCGCCACCGCGAGCTGGACGCACGTGATTGATACCCGTGACTGACATCCGGCTGGACGCGCCCCTGGCGGCGCCCCTGGCCCTGTTCCCACTGAAGCTGGTGCTCTTCCCTGGCGCGCTGCTGCACCTGAAGGTCTTCGAAGCGCGCTACCTCGACCTGATCGCCGAGTGCATGCGCACCGGGCAGTCCTTCGGCGTGGTGTGTCTGCGCCAGGGCTCTGAGGTCGGCCACAACAGCGAGGCCTTGCGGGTCGAAGACGTGGGTGTGCTGGCAGGCCTTGAAGAAGTGAACGCCGAACATGCCGGCATCCTGAGCGTGCGCTGCCTGGGCGCACAACGCTTTCGCTTGCAGGCCCCGCCCACCCAGCGCGGCAATGGCCTGTGGACAGCGCCTGTGCAGCCCATCCCGCCCGACCCGCCGCGCGCCCCTGGCCCGGCCGTGCTGCCCACCGTCACCGCGCTGGCCGAGGCCATCCGCAAGTTGCAGGCTCAGGCCGATGACCAAGCGCCCTTCGCCCTGCCCTACCGGCTGGAAGATGCGGGCTGGGTCGCCAACCGCTGGTGCGAACTGCTGCCCATCAGCCTGGCCGCCAAGCAAAAGCTGATGGCGTTGGAAGACCCGGTCATCCGCCTGTCGCTGGTCGACGGCTACCTGCGCGACAAAAAGGTTTTGATCGGCTGATCAGGCTTCCAGCAGGCGCCGCACGGGCGCCGGCAGGCCCATCGTCAAGGCGACATCCACGCTCACCCAGCGACCCTCTGGCAGTTGGCCCTGCAGGCTGGCCAGCGACGCATCCTCGGGCGCCAGGCGCCAGGCCAAGGTGTGCAGCGTCCAGTCGAAATGGGTCAGCGCGTGGTCTATCGGCGGCAGCCAGTCGCCCTGGCCAGAGCTGTCGGCCAGCCAGGGTTCAAGTGCCTGCACACCGGCATATTCCGGCAGGCTCCACAGCCCGGCCCATACGCCTTTGTGCGGGCGCTGCACCAGAAAGACATCACCGCCGCGCTGCAACCACAGCAAGGCGTTTTCACGGTGGCTGCGCTTCAATTTGCGCGTCTTCACCGGGAAGGCTTGCGGCGTGCCGCTGGCCCGCGCCACGCAAGGCTCGGCCAATGGGCAGCGCTCGCAGGCCGGACGGCGCGCCGCGCAGACGGTGGCACCCAGGTCCATCAAACCCTGGGTGTAGACATCGACATCGCGCAGCGGCAACAGGCCTTCGGCCAGCGTCCACAGGCGGCGTGTTTCGCTGGCGCTGGCCAGGTCACCGTCAAAGCCCAGCACCCGCGTCAGCACGCGCTTGACGTTGCCGTCCAGGATGGCCGCGCGTTCGCCGAAACAGAAGGCTGCGATGGCCGCCGCGGTGGAGCGGCCTATGCCCGGCAGTTCGGCCAGCGCGGCACTGCTGGGCGGGAAGGCACCACCGTGTTCGGCCACCACCACCTGCGCGCAGCGGTGCAGATTGCGCGCCCGGCTGTAGTAACCCAGGCCGCTCCACAGGCCGAAGACATCGTCCAGCGGCGCAGCGGCCAGATCGGCCACGCTGGGGAAGCGCGCCAGGAAGCGCGGGTAGTAGTCCAACACGGTGCTGACCTGCGTCTGCTGCAGCATCACCTCGGACAGCCAGACGCGGTAGGGGTCGCGGCTGCCCTGCCAGGGCAGGCCGTGGCGGCCGTGCTGGCGCTGCCACGCCACCACGCGGGCAGCCAATGCCGGGCGGGTCAAGTTGCGCCCTGGCGTTCGGCTTGGTCTTCCGTGGATGCAGCGGTTGCCGTGACGGTTGCGATAACGGAGGGTGCGGCAACGGGTGCAGTGGCCGGCCCTTCGGCCGATGCACCCCAACGACGGGCGGTGCCCAGCAAATCGGCGGCTTGCGTGGCCAGCAGGCGCTGAACGCGGTCGAGTTCGTCATCCAACGCCTGCACTTCGGCGATGCGCTGCTCCAGCTCACCCGAAGCGGCCTGCACGCGCAGCAGCGCTTCGCGGCGGCGCGCGAAGCTGGCACGGCGTTCACGCAGCTGGCTTTCGACCTGGTTGGTGGCGGCCTTGCTCCACAGTTCCAGTTCGCTGGCCGCGCTTTCGAAGACCACGCGCAACTTCGACAGCAGCATGCGCCTGAACTGTTCGACGAAGCCCGGTTGCGCCAGCCGCCACGCCTGGCCCAGGCCCAGGTAGCGACTGTAGTTGCGTTCGATGGTGTGCAGCTCGTCCAGCGTCGGCTGCATGCCGGGCAGCGGCGACAGCGTGAAGGCGAAGCCGAATTCGGTGTTCAGCTGGCGGAAGCCGGCTTCCAGCATCTGTTGCATTTCACCGGCCTGGCTGGCCGCACCGGTGACGGCGGCGCGCAGGCGCGACATCAGCGTGTCGAAGGCCGCGCGCCCGCCCAGCTTGAACGGCCACACGCCCAGGGCCGCTTGCATGGCGCCGACCTCAACCCGCAGCAGGTCGCTGGACAATTCGCCGAGCAGCGTGCGCTGGATGCGCGTCTGCACGGTGCGCAGCGCCGCCAGTCGGCCCACGCACATTTCAAAATCGGCCGATTCGGCGTCCAGCCTGGCCACCAGCATGCGCAGCTTGCCCCCGCTTTTGCCGCGCAAGCCGCGCAGTTCCAGCAACTGTTCGGCATGCTGGCGGCGGCGCTCGGCCAGGCGCCGTCCGCCCGAGGCCTGCAGCCTTTCAACCACGCCCACGGTGGACTGCAGCAGCAAAG
>JAYVBO010000399.1:0-3177 GCA_043750435.1 Betaproteobacteria bacterium
CCCTTGAAGGGGATGTTGATGGCGTTGATGCCGGCGGCCAGCTTGAACTTCTCGGCGTTCAAGTGGGTGGCGCTGCCCTGGCCGGCCGACGCGAAGTTCAGCCCGCTGCTGCTGGCCTTGGCCGCCGCGATCAGTTCGCGCACGGTCTTGATGCCCTTGGACGGCGCGATGACCAGCACGTTGGGCGTGCTGGAAATGGGCGTCACCCCGGCAAAGGCGGTCAGCGTGTCGAAGGGCAGCTTGGCGAAGGTGGACGGGCTGACCGTGTGCGACGACGAATGGATCATCACCGTGTAGCCGTCAGCTTCGGCATTGGCCGCCATGCCTTGGCCGATGGTGCCGCTGGCGCCGCCGCGGTTGTCCACCACCAGTTGCTGGCCCATGCTGGCCGACATCTTGTCGCTGATGGCGCGGGCAATGATGTCGGTGGTGCTGCCGGCCGCAAAAGGCACGATCACGCGGATGGGCTTGTGCGGGTAGCCGGCCTGGGCTTGCGCGGGCAGGGCGACGACGGCGCAAAGCGCGGCGGCCAAAGCGGCCAGCACAACGGGACGGCGGGGGGTGGTGGGCATCATGGGTGGGTCTCCTGAAAGCAGCCTGGGGTTGAATTCTGCGGTTTGTTAACCGTTTGGTGAATTGCAAAATTCTAGGGTGCCGTCGCAGCCCGCGTCAACCTGGGGTCTGTGCCCCCAGGCTTCAGGCCCGCAGCACGTAGCCCAGGATCACGTCGCAGATGTGCGACAGCCGTTCGTTCAGCGCTTTGGGCGACTTCAGGTCGCGGCCGAAGATGGCCGACAGGGTGTGGTTGTTCGACAGGTAGAAATACGCCAGGCCGGCGATCGAGATGTAGAGCTGCAGTGGGTCCACGCCGCCGCGGAACACGCCGCTGACGCGGCCGCGTTCCAGCACCAGCCCCAGCGTGTCGATGAGCGGCGAATTCAACGCCCGGGCGCGCTCAGAACCGCCGATGTGCCGCGCCTGGTGCAGGTTTTCGCTGTTCAGCAGGGTCAGGAATTCGGGGTGCGCCAGGTAGTAGGTCCAGGTGAACTCGGTCAGGCGGCGCACCGCGTCGGCCGGTTCCAGGTCACTGAGGTGCAGCGCGCGTTCGGCTTCGCGGATGTGTTGGTAGGCCTCTTCCAGCACGGCGCGGAACAGGGTTTCCTTGTCGTCGAAGTAGTAGTACAGCAGCCGTTTGTTCAGACCCGCGCGCTCGGCGATGCGTTCGACGCGCGCGCCGCCCAGGCCGTAGGCGGCAAATTCCTGCAGCGCGGCGGCCAGGATGTCGGCCCGCGAGCGCTCAGCGTCGCGGCCGCGAACGGCAGGGGCTGTGGTTTTTTTTGCAGGCACGGTGCGGCAGTGAGTTAACTGTTTGGAGAATTGTGTACCGATGGCTCGCGGTCGAGAATTTGCGCGTGGCGAGCGGCTACAGTGGCTTGATGATCGCGCCTAAACACCATTCCACACCGTCCCCCCGCCCCGCAGGGCATGCCTTGGTTGAAGCGCTGCTGGCGCAAGGCATCGACACCTGTTTCGGCGTGCCCGGCGAAAGCTACCTGGCCGTGCTGGACGGTTTCCACGAACACCGCGAAAAGATCCGCTTCGTCGCCTGCCGGCAAGAAGGCGGCGCGGCCTTCATGGCCGAAGCGCAGGGCAAGCTCAGCGGTCGGCCGGGCATCTGCTTCGTCACGCGCGGCCCTGGCGCCACCAACGCCAGCATCGGCGTGCACACGGCGTTTCAAGACAGCACGCCGATGATTTTGTTCATCGGCCAGGTGGCCAGTGAGCAGCGCGACCGCGAGGCGTTTCAAGAAATCGACTACCGCCAGATGTTCAGCCCCGGCACGCTGGGCCTTGCCAAGTGGGTGGCCGAAGTGCAGAGCGCCGACCGCCTGCCCGAATACATCGCCCGCGCGTTCCACACCGCCATGCAGGGGCGGCCGGGGCCGGTGGTGCTGGCCCTGCCCGAAGACATGCTGACCACGCTGACCCAGACGGCGGTGCTGCCGCGCGTGGAGCCGGTGCGCGCCTGGCCGGCGCCCGGCGGCCTGCGCGATCTGCGCGCCATGCTGATGGCTGCGCAGCGGCCGTTGGTCATCGCCGGCGGTTCGGGCTGGGACGCCGAAGCCGCCAGCGCGCTGCAGCGCTTTGCCGAAAACTGGCAGCTGCCGGTGGCCTGCGCGTGGCGCTTCCAGGACACCTTCGACAACCGCCACCCGCTGTATGCCGGCGATGTGGGCATCGGCACCAACCCGAAGCTGGTGGCCCGCCTGCGCGACGCCGACCTGGTCATCGCACTGGGCGTGCGCCTGGGCGAGATGACAACCCAGGGCTACACCTACCTGCAAGCCCCGCAGCCCGCGCAAAAGCTGGTCCACATCCACGCCGGGGCTGAGGAACTGGGCCGGGTCTACGCCGCCGACCTGATGCTGCAAGCATCGATGGCCTGCGCGGCCAAGTCGCTGGAAGCGCTGGCCGCGCCGACCAGCCTGCGCTGGGCGGCGCATGCCGCCGCGGCGGGCGCTGACTACGAAGCCAACTTGGTCGGCCACGCCGTGGAACCGCTGGACATGGCGGTGGTGATCAAAACCGTGCAGCGCCTGCTGCCCGAAAACACCGTCTACACGAATGGCGCCGGCAACTTCAGCGGCTGGCTGCACCGCTATGTGCGTCTGCCGGGCCTGCAGCACCACGGCCGCACGCAGCTGGCACCCACCTCGGGCGCCATGGGCTACGGCCTGCCTGCGGCCGTGGCAGCGGCCTTGCTGCACCCTGAGCGCTTCAGTCTGAACGTGGCCGGCGACGGCGACTTTCTGATGACCGGCCAGGAACTGGCCACCGCCACCGGCTATGGCGCCAAGCGGCTGATCAGCATCGTGGTGGACAACGGCACCTACGGCACCATCCGCATGCACCAGGAACGCGAATACCCGGGCCGGGTCAGTGGCAGCGACTTGTTCAACCCCGACTTCGCAGCCTTGGCACGGGCCTATGGCTGGCAGGCCGAGACCATCGTCAACACCGCCGAATTCGAACCGGCGCTGCAGCGCGCCATCGCAGCCGGCGTGCCCACGCTGCTGCACTTGAAGCTGTCGGCCGACGTCAGCACCAGCCGCAGCACGCTGACGGCCTTTCGGCTGGCCGCGCAGGCGGCGCAAGCAGCCCGAGCGGCGCCCGCTA
>JAYVBO010000400.1:0-7369 GCA_043750435.1 Betaproteobacteria bacterium
GCCATCAAACAGTTCAACCTGAAGCCTTTGGCCCGCTTCGTCAGTTTCGCCGCGCGCGGCGTGGCGCCCGAGATCATGGGCATAGGCCCGATCGAAGCCATACCGGCGGCGCTGCGCTACGCCGGCTTGAGCCTGGCCGACATCGGTTGGATCGAGCTGAACGAAGCCTTCGCCGCGCAGTCGCTGGCGGTGATGAACACCCTGGGTCTGGACCCGAGCAAGGTCAACCCGATGGGCGGCGCCATTGCGCTGGGCCATCCGCTGGGCGCCACCGGCGCCATCCGTGCCGCCACGGTCGTGCACGCGCTGCAGCGCCAGCAGTTGAGGTACGGCATGGTCACGATGTGCGTGGGCATGGGCCAAGGTGCCGCCGGTATCATCGAACGCGTTTAAGGAGGGCAGCAGCATGAGCATCAAGACTGGCGTACTGAATGGTGTGGCGAACATCGAGATTGCGCGCCCCGAGAAGAAGAACGCGCTCACCGTGGCCATGTACCAGGCCATGACCGACGCACTTAAGTCCGCCAAGGATGACCCGGCGGTGCGCGCCGTGCTGTTCACTGGCCAGCCGGGCATCTTCACCTCGGGCAATGACATCGAGGACTTCATGAAGCGTGGCACCGGCGAGAGCCAGGGCAGTGACGCCATGGAGTCGCCGGTCTTCCAGTTCATGCGCGCGCTGATCGAATGCGACAAGCCGGTGGTGGCTGCCGTCACCGGCGCGGCCATCGGCATCGGCACCACGATGCTGCTGCACTGCGACTTCGTCTATGTGTCGGACGAAGCCCGCCTGGCGATGCCTTTCGTCGGCCTGGGCCTGGTGCCCGAGTTCGCATCCAGCCTGATCGTGCCGCAGTTGATGGGCCACCGCCGTGCGGCTGAACGGCTGCTGTTGGGCGACCCTTTCACGCCGGAACAAGCGGTGGAATGCGGCATCGCCAGCGCGGTGCTGCCGGCCGGCGAAGTCATCAACCACGCGCGGCGCGTTGCCGAGCGTTTCAATGCGCTGCCGCCCGGCGCGGTGCGTGCATCGAAGCAGTTAATGCGCGGCCCGCAGCACGACGAATTGCTGAAGACCATACGCACCGAAGCCGAAATCTTCGGTCGCCGTTTGCGCAGCCCCGAGGCCATGGAAGCCTTCCAGGCCTTCTTCCAGAAGCGCGCGCCTGACTTCTCCAAGTTCTGACGGCCTATCCGCAGCCCACCGGAGACGCGACATGACCACCCTGCAAGGCAAGACGCTCGTCATTACCGGCGCCAGCCGGGGCATAGGCCTGGCCATCGCCAAACGTGCGGCCGCCGACGGCGCCAACATCGTCATCCTGGCCAAGACCACCGAGCCCAATCCCAAGCTGCCGGGAACGCTGTCCAGCGCGGCGGCTGAGATCGAAGCCGCCGGCGGCCATGCGCTGCCAGTGCAGACCGACATCCGCGACGAGAACGCCGTGGCGCGTGCGATGGCGGCAGCCGTCGAGCGCTTCGGCGGCATCGACATCCTGATCAACAACGCCAGCGCCATCAGCCTGACGCCGACGACGATGACGCCGATGAAGCGCTTCGACCTGATGTTCGGCGTGAACGTACGCGGCACCTATTGCTGCACGCAGGCCGCACTGCCCGAATTGCTAAAAAGCGCCAAGGCCGGCCGCAACCCGCATGTGCTGAACATGAGCCCGCCGCTGAGCATGAAGGAACACTGGTTCCGCCCGCATGTGGCCTACAGCATGGCCAAGTACGGCATGAGCGAATGCACCTTGGGCCACGCCGGTGAATTCCGCCCGCACGGCATCGCCGTGAACAGCCTGTGGCCGCGCACGGCCATCGCCACGGCGGCCATGCAGATGATCCCGGGCGTGGACCTGGCGCTGTGCCGCAAGCCTGAGATATTGGCCGACGCGGCCTACCTGATCCTGACCAGCGACGCCCGCGCCCACACCGGCAATTTCTACATCGACGACGAACTGCTGGCGCAGCACGGCATCACCGACCTCGACCGCTACGCGATGACGCCGGGCAACACCAACTTCATCCCCGACTTCTTCGTTGACTGATCCGCGGCATTGCGCTTCAGGCGGCCCCTGAAGCCGCGCTGTTGCTGCCGCCGGCCGGCCCGTCCACATGGGTCTGCGCTTCGGCCTCGGCCAGCCCGCCGCGGCGCAGCGCCGAGTGTTCACGGCGTGACTGCAGCACCGGGTAGAACATCTGGTGGTACCAGCGTTCGGGGCCGTAGGTGATGTCGTCCTGCAGCCCAACCTGGGCCGGGTAGCGGCGCGTGATGTGGGCAGTGCCCAGCAGCACGTCCCACAGGAACAGGAAGTTGCCGAAGTTGCCCTTGTAGTGGCCGATGCCGTCGGCATTCGTCAAGGCGTGGTGAGCCCAATGCGTGGCGGGCGTGGAGATGGTGCGTTCCACCACCCACATCAGGGGCCGCAAAGCGCGGATGCGGTAGAGCGGCTCGTCCCAGCGCCAGGCGCAGTGCGCGCCCAGGATCACCGCCAGCTTCAACACGATGTACAGGGCGTAGACGCGGCCGAAGCCCAGGAAGATCAGCACGCCGGCGAGCCACAGGCCGGGCATCAACAGGTAGTAGAAGAAGTTGTTGCGGTAGGTGATGCGGATGCTCATGTAGGTGGCCGTGTGGTGGGCACGGTGCAGCGGCCACAGGCGCGCCGAATGCGACGCGCGGTGCCACAGGTACTGCGTGAAGTCGTCGGCCACCAGCAGCACAGCCGCCATGCCCCACCAGGGCATGGCCACGAGTGCGTTGCGCTGTTCGGGCATCAGCCAGCCGCACAGCTTGTCGCTGACCAGCAGGGCCAGCGGCTGGGCGATGGCCAGCAGGCTCAGGAACTGCAGCAGTTCCAGCTTGGTGTCGTCAGCGGTGGCGTGCACCGTGGCCTTGTAGCGCCGGCTGACGTACTCCATGCCGGCGTAGCCGAACATGACGCAGAGGATCAGCAGGTTCTGAATTTGGGGATTCATGGGGCGGTCTCCTTTTGTCACGCCGGCGTTCGGGCGCTGCGGCTGTCCGCGAGCCTACAAAACCGGTTCTCATGCGTCCATTGCATTGTTGACATCGCCTTCATGCAAGGCGAACATGACTGCATGATGGACTTGCGCCGCCTTGGACACCTCGTCGCCCTGGCCGACGAACGCCACTTCGCGCGGGCCGCGATGCAGGTGCACCTCAGCCAGCCGGCCTTCAGCCGCAGCATCCAGGCGCTGGAGCGCGACATGGGCCTGCGGCTTTTCGAACGCGAGACCGGCGAGGTGCGGCCCACGCCGGCTGGCGCTTTCCTCATCGACCGGGCACGACGGCTGTTGTTCGATGCGCGTTGCCTGCAGCGCGACGCCGAGCTGTATGCGCAAAGCCAACTGGGTGATGCCCGCTTCGGTGCCGGCCCCTTCCCCATGGCCACGCTGATGCCCGAAGTGCTGCCCGAATTGCGACGCCGGCATCCGCTGTTGCACTTCAGTGTCGAAGTCGGCGGCTGGGTTCAGCTGCTGGAACTGCTGCGCGCTGAACGCATCGAGTTCTTCGTCGCTGAAGTGCGCAGCCTGCCGCTGGACGCCACCTTGGATGTGCTGTCCATAGGCCGACAGCATGGCGGCCTTTTCGTGCGCAACGGACACCCCCTGGCAGGGCAGACCTGCACGCTGGCCGAAGCCTGGGCCTGTGGCGTGGCCATGACGCAAGTGGCCGCGGTGATGAAGGCCGCGCTGGCAGCACTGCTGAAGCTGCCGCCGGGCCAGGACCCGCCTGTGGCTCTGGCCTGCGACGACCTGAGCCTGCTGTGCACCTTGGCGCTGGAAACCGACACCGTGCTGGGTGCCACCCATGTCTCGGTGCAGGCCGAGGTGCGCGCCGGCCGGCTGCTGCCGCTGAGCGTGTCAGGCCTGCCGCCGCTCTATTCGGAGATGGGCGTGGTCAGCCTGCGCAACCGCAGCCCTTCACCGATGGCCCGCCACGCCATGCAGCTGATCGGTGAGGTGGCGGCGCGGGTCAACGCCGTGCCGGCCTTGCGGCCGGCTCAGCGCGGCACGGGCCGCGGCTGACCCTGGGCGTCGATGGCCACGTAGGTCAGGTCGGCCTCGGTGACTTTCACCACCTGCAGATCGTCTGGGTTGCGCTCGGCGTAGACCTCAACGCGCACGCTGATGCTGGTGTTGCCGATGCGCGTGATGCGGGCGTAGAAGCTGAGCAAGTCACCCAGCGACACCGGCTGCTTGAAGATGAACTGGTTGACCGCCACGGTGGCAATCCGGCCCTTGGCCACGCGCGATGGCAGCACGGCGCCGGCCAGGTCCACCTGGGCCATGATCCAGCCGCCGAAGATGTCGCCATTGGCATTCACGTCGGCCGGCAGCGGCATCACGCGCAGCACCAATTGCGCGCCGTCGTCCAGTTGGGCGGGGGCCATTGGCGGCTGCGGGTAGGTGGCGGTCAGGGGCATGGCTAAGTCCTCTCGGCGCGGGGCCGCGGTGGGGGCAACGACAATCGTTGCATGCGTTCTCTAGCCACTGTACCGCCTGCCCCCGCCGCCACACCCGAGGCCAGCGCCCCGCCCCGTTCCGACTGGAGCACGCTGGCCAAGCTGCTGCCCTATCTGTGGCGCTACCGCTGGCGCGTCGGCCTGGCGCTGGGTTTTCTGGTGCTGGCCAAGGTGGCCAACGTGGGCGTGCCGCTGCTGCTGAAGAATCTGGTGGACGCCTTGGCCATCAATCCGGCTGACCCCAAGGCGCTGCTGGTGGTACCGGTGGGCCTGGTCGTGGCCTACGGCGCATTGCGCTTGTCGACTTCGCTGTTCACCGAACTGCGCGAACTGACTTTCGCCAAGGCCACCGAAGGCACGGCGCGCAGCATCAGCCTGCAGGTCTTCCGCCATCTGCATGCCCTGAGCCTGCGCTTTCATCTGGAACGCCAGACCGGCGGCATGACGCGTGACATCGAACGCGGCACGCGGGCCGTGCATTCGCTGATCTCGTATTCGCTCTACAGCATCGTGCCCACGTTGATCGAAGTCACGCTGGTGCTGACCCTGCTGGCGGTGAAGTTCGACGCCTGGTTCGCCTGGATCACCATCGCCGCACTGGTGCTCTACATCGGATTCACCATCACCGTGACCGAGTGGCGCACGCAGTTCCGCAAGCAGATGAACGAGCTGGACGGGGCGGCGCACAGTCGCGCCATCGACAGCCTGCTGAATTACGAAACGGTGAAGTACTTCAACAACGAAGACTTCGAGGCCAAGCGCTACGACGAAAACCTGGAGAAACTGCGCCGCGCCAGCCTGAAGAGCCAGACCACGCTGAGCTTGTTGAACGCCGGGCAGCAAATGATCATCGCCACGGCCCTGGTGTCCATGCTGTACCGCGCCACGCTGGGTGTGGCCGAAGGGCGGCTGACGCTGGGCGACCTGGTCATGGTGAATGCTTTCATGATCCAGCTGTACATCCCGCTGAACTTCCTGGGCGTGATCTACCGCGAGATCAAGCAGAGCCTGACCGACCTAGACAAGATGTTCACGCTGCTGGAGCGCAACCGCGAGGTTGACGACGCGCCCGGCGCGCAGCCGCTGCATGTCACCGAAGGCCACGTGCGTTTCGACCATGTCAGCTTCGCCTACGACCCGACCCGGCCGATCTTGCATGACGTGAGCTTCGACATCCCGCCGGGCAAGACGGTGGCCATCGTCGGCCCGTCGGGCGCCGGCAAGAGCACGCTGGCGCGGCTGCTCTATCGCTTCTACGACATCAACAGCGGCGCCATCACCATCGACGGCCAGGAACTGCGCAGCGTCACGCAAAGCAGCCTGCGCGCGTCCATCGGCATCGTGCCGCAGGACACGGTGCTGTTCAACGACACCGTCGAATACAACATCGCCTATGGCCGCGTCGGCGCCACCCGCGCCGAGGTGGAAGCCGCTGCGGCGGCGGCCCACATCCACAGCTTCATCAGCAGCACGCCCAAGGGTTACGACACCATGGTGGGCGAGCGCGGGCTGAAGCTGTCGGGTGGTGAAAAGCAGCGCGTGGCGATCGCGCGCACGCTGTTGAAGAACCCGCCGCTGCTGATCTTTGATGAGGCCACCTCGGCGCTGGATTCAGCCAACGAACGCGCCATCCAGGCCGAACTGAAAAGCGTGTCGCAGGGCAAGACCGCGCTGGTCATCGCCCACCGCCTGAGCACCGTGGTGGACGCGCACGAGATCGTGGTGCTGGAAGCCGGGCGGGTGGTCGAGCGCGGGCCGCATGCCGAACTGCTGGCCCGCAATGGCCGCTATGCGCAGATGTGGCGGCTGCAGCAGGCCGGGCAAGACTTCGAGCCGGCCGCTGCCCCAGCCGGCCACTGAGGGCGAAACCCGAGGCGGCGGCAGCGGGCCCGCCGATACACTGGCCGCAGTGGATACCAAGTGGCTGGAAGACTTCGTGAGCCTGGCCGAGACGCGCAGTTTCTCGCGCTCGGCGCAACTGCGGCATGTGACGCAGCCGGCGTTCTCGCGCCGCATCCAGGCGCTGGAAGCCTGGGCCGGCATCGACCTGGTGGACCGCTCGTCCTATCCCACGCGTTTGACCCCCGCCGGTGAAACCTTCCACGGCCAGGCGCTGGAAATCCTGGATGCACTGCAGGCCACGCGCAACCTGATGGGCAGCCATCAGGCGGCCGGCCGCGACATGATCGAGTTCGCGGTGCCACACACCCTGGCCTTCACCTTCTTCCCGCACTGGCTGATGGATTTGCGGCCCACCTTTGGCGCCTTGAAAAGCCGGCTCACCGCACTGAACGTGCACGACGCCGTGCTGCGCCTGACCGAAGGCGGCTGCGACCTGCTGATCGCTTACCACCACCCCAGCCAGCCGCTGCAATTGGCGCCCGACCGCTACGAGATGCTCAGCCTGGGCAGCGAAACGCTGGCCCCCTACGCCAAGGCCGGGCCCGATGGCAAACCGCTGTTCAGCCTGCCCGGCCGGCCGCGTGAGCGGGTGCCTTTTCTGGGCTTTGCCTCGGGCGCGTACATGGCGCGCCTGGTCGAGATGATCTTGAAGCAGGCCGGCCAACCCCTGCACCTGGACCCGATCTACGAAACCGACATGGCCGAGGGCCTGAAGGCGATGGCGCTGGAAGGCCACGGCCTGGCCTTCCTGCCGCACAGTTCGGTGCGCAAGGAACTGAAATCGCGCCGCCTGGTGCCCGCCGCGCCGGGCAGCAATCTGCAACTGACGATGGAAGTGCGCATCTACCGCGAGCGCCCCGAAACCGCCCGCCACAGCAAGCCCGGCGTGCAAGCGCTGTGGGATTTCCTGGGCGCCGGGGGATAACCCTGATATCGCATGCCCGTGGCGCATCACCGAAGTCGCCATCGGCATG
>JAYVBO010000401.1:0-3171 GCA_043750435.1 Betaproteobacteria bacterium
GTGATCGTGGACGGTCGTCACTTCCTGATCCAAAGTCCGAGCAAGCTGGGCGACATCCTGATGACGGGCACCTGCAACGGCCAGCCTTTCACGGCCCAGGTCGAACGCGGCAGCGCGCGCAACCCGCTGGGCATCCGCGTGGCGCACAACGGCATGCAAATCGAAGCCCTGGTGCTGTTGCCGCGTGCGGCCGCGCTGTTCAAGCTGATGCCGCACAAGGCGCCGCCCGACACCAGCAAGTTCTTGCTGTCGCCGATGCCGGGCCTGTTGGCCGACATCGTCGTGGTGTCCGGGCAGAAGGTCTTGGCCGGCGAAAGGCTGGCCGTGATTGAAGCGATGAAAATGGAGAATATCCTCACTGCCGCACAAGACGGCACCGTAGGCGAATTGCTGGCCAAGAAGGGCGAAAGCCTGGCCGTCGACCAGCCCATCCTGAGCTTCACCTGAGCCTGCAAAGCAACCCCCGCTGATGAACACCGTTACCGCAGAAGCCCCCATCCAATTGCACCGCCTGAACCCGAGGCAGCCCGCGAAAGCTGCGGTTGGACTGTGGTCGCGCGAAGCCATCGAAGCCCTGCTGGCACTGCCATTTCTGGACTTGGTGCAGCGTGCGCGCGCCGTCCACGTTGAACACCATCCGCAGGGCGACATCGAATTGGCGTCACTGCTGTCGGTCAAGACAGGCGGCTGCCCGGAAGACTGCGGCTACTGCCCGCAATCCATCCACTACGACACCGGCGTTGAGGCCAGCAAGATGATGACGCCCGAGGCGGTGCTGGAAGCCGCCAGTGCGGCCAAAGCGGCTGGCGCCTCGCGCTTCTGCATGGGTGCGGCCTGGCGCAGCCCCACCGACCGCGATGTGGAGAAAGTAGCCGAGCTGATACGCGGCGTGCGCGCCTTGGGCCTGCAGACCTGCGCCACGCTGGGCATGTTGAAGCCCGAACAGGCGACGACGCTGGCCGATGCCGGCCTGGACTACTACAACCACAACCTGGACAGCGCGCCTGATTTCTACACCAGCATCATCGGTACCCGCGACTACCAAGACCGCCTGGACACGCTGCAAAACGTGCGCGGCGCCGGCATGGCGGTGTGCTGCGGTGGCATCGTCGGCATGGGCGAAACGCGCGAGCAGCGCGCCGGCCTCATCGCAGAGTTGGCCAACCTGAACCCGCCGCCTGAGTCGGTGCCGGTGAACAACCTGGTGCGCGTTGAAGGCACGCCGTTGGCAGACAGCGCACCCCTCGACCCCTTCGAGGTCGTGCGCGTGATTGCGGTGGCGCGCATCACCATGCCCACGTCGCGCGTGCGTCTGTCGGCTGGCCGCCGCGAACTGGGTGAGGGCATACAAGCGCTGTGCTTCATGGCCGGCGCCAATTCGATTTTTTACGGTGACAAATTGCTGGTCACCGGCAACCCCGACGTGGTGGACGACCGTGCGCTGCTGCGCCGGCTGGACCTGCCGGTGACGGGCGAACTCGCCACCAACACCGCCTGACCATGAGCAAGCCTTTCCGCATCCTCGGCATCCAGCAAATCGCCATCGGCGGCACCGACAAGCAGCGCTTGAAGCGCCTGTGGGTGGACATGCTGGGCCTGACCGTGAAGAGTGCTTTCGTCAGCGAACGCGAGAACGTCGATGAAGACATCTGCACGCTGGGCAGCGGCCCGACGGCCGTCGAAGTTGACCTGATGCAGCCGCTGGATGTGGACAAGAAGCCGGCCGTGCACACCACGCCTTTGAACCACGTTGGCCTGTGGGTGGACGACCTGCCCCAGGCGGTGGCATGGATGACGGCGCAGGGCGTGCGATTTGCGCCTGGCGGCATCCGCGCCGGCGCGGCGGGTCACGACATCTGCTTCATCCACCCCAAGGCCAGCGCGGACTTTCCACTCAGCGGCGAAGGCGTGTTGATTGAGCTGGTGCAGGCACCGGCCGACGTCATTGCAGCGTTGGGTTGACGTCACACCTGCACGACTTCAGTAGGGCTTTCCCGAAGGTCTGAGGCCTCAAAATTGCAGTCGGCACCACTGAGGTGCTGGGCGCGCGGCCTGCTGGGTATGCGTTGCCGCTTCTTAAAACGACTGAGGAATAGCTTTGACCCACTCCTACACTCCCCGCCTGCTGTTGATCGCGGCCGGCATCCTGACCCTCACCGCGGCACACGCTCAAACCAAGCCCGACGGCTTGTGGCGCGGCGCCGGCGGCGCGGCCCTGGCCATCACCTCGGGCAACAGCGACGCCACCACGATGAACCTGAACGTCGACATGGCCGTGGCCACGGCGGCCGACAAGATCAGCCTGGGCGGCGCCTACAACTACGGCAAGAGCAAGGCTGCTGGCGTCACCAGTACCACCGCCGACAAGTGGAACGCCTACGGCCAGTACGACTACAACCTGAACAGCAAGATCTACGCTTTCGGCAAGCTGGGCATGGAAGCCGACAAGCTGACCCATCTGGACCTGCGCAGCACCGTCGCGGGCGGCCTGGGCTACAAGCTGATCGACACCCAGGAACTGAGCTTCAACGTGTTTGGCGGTGCGGCATACTCCACCGACAGCTACGGCGTGACGCAAACCATCGGCAGCAGAACCGGCAAGCACTTCTCGCGCACCAGCCTGTTCGTGGGTGAAGAGTCGGCGCACCAACTGTCGGCCGCGGCCAGCTTCAAGCAGCGCCTGGAGTTCTACCCCGGCCTGACCGGCGACAAGGCCAAGATCGCCAAGTTCAGCGCCGGCCTGGCCGTGGCCATGAGCAGCACCATGAACCTGACCGTGGGCCTGACCGACGCCTACAACAGCGCACCGCCGGCCGGCAGCAAGAAGAACGACCTGGGCTTCTTCACCGGCATCAACGTCAAGCTGGGCAGCCTGTGATCGTCTGAACGACCTCGGCCGGCGCCGTCCGGCTGTCATCTGTTGAAGGCCCGGTCTGCTCAGTGCAGGCCGGGCCTTCTTGTTTTGCGAAGGCTGGCTTGATAATCGACGCAACACAACGCCCGCCGCGAAGGATAAGGTGCGCTTCGATCTCACCACCCTGAACCTTGTGCTTGCCATCGCCGACACCCGCAGCATCACCCGAGGCGCCGAGCGCGAACACCTCGCGTTGGCGGCCGCGAGCAAGCGCCTGAGCGACCTGGAAGCGCGCTTCGGCGTGCCGCTGTTCGAAC
>JAYVBO010000402.1:0-7351 GCA_043750435.1 Betaproteobacteria bacterium
CTGCTGTTCCTGGACGAGTCCGACCGCGCGGCCCTTGAGAACGCCGGCTGGATGGTCCGCCACGGTGTGCAGTTCCACTGGACGCAAGACGCACAGCAACCGATGGCCGACTTCGGTGATCTGCTGCAACGCCTGCAGCGCGAGAAGCGCAAGAAGATCCAGCAAGAGCGGCGCAAGGTGGCCGAACAGGGCGTGAGTTTTACGACCCACGAAGGCAGCGCCATCACGCCTGAACAGTGGGACTTTTTCTACCACTGCTACACCCTGACCTACCAGGCGCACCACAGCACGCCCTACCTCACGCGCGACTTCTTCGAGCGCATGGCCCAGCAGATGCCGCAGCATTGGGTGATGTTTGTGGCGCAGCGCGCCAGCGTGCCGATAGCCGTGTCACTGGTGGCCATCGACGCCGAGCGCAAGGCCGCATGGGGCCGCTACTGGGGCTGCGTCCAGAGCGTGTCCTGCCTGCACTTCGAGGCCTGCTACTACCAGCCTCTGGCCTGGTGTCTGGCGAACGGCTACACGCGCTTCGAAGGCGGCGCGCAGGGCGAGCACAAGATGGCCCGCGGCCTGCTGCCCACACCCACCACGTCAGCGCACTGGCTGCGTGATGAGCGCTTCGCCGCGGCGGTGGCTGATTTCCTGGCCAACGAGGGCACTGGCATCGCCGACTACGTGGATGAATTGCGCGACCGCAATCCCTTCAAGCTGCCGACGCCGGAAGGCGGCGCGCCGGCCGCCGCAGGCTGAACGCGATGGGCTGAGGTTCAGCCTTCGCTTTGCTTGAAGTTGGCAATGCCCGTGTTGATCTCGGTGATGGCGCTGTCGCGGCCTTCCCAACCCAAAATCTTGACCCACTTGCCTTCTTCCAAGTCTTTGTAGTGCTCGAAGAAGTGCTGGATGGTCTTCAGGCGCAGTGGGTTCAGGTCTTCCGGCTTTTGCCACTGGGTGTAGATCGACAGGATCTTGTCGATGGGCACAGCCAACAGTTTGTTGTCGCCACCGGCTTCGTCGTCCATCTTCAGCATGCCCAAAGCGCGGCAGGTGACGACCACGCCCGGAATCAGCGGCACCGGCGTGATGACCAGCACGTCCACCGGGTCGCCGTCGTCGGCCAGGGTGTTGGGGATGTAGCCGTAGTTGCACGGGTAGTGCATGGCGGTGCTCATGAAGCGGTCAACGAAGAGCGCACCGGTTTCGTGGTCGACCTCGTACTTGATCGGATCGGCGTTCATCGGGATCTCGATGATCACGTTGAACTCTTCCGGCGCCTTGGCGCCCGGGGTCACGTTGTGCAAGCTCATGGGTGTCTCTTTACGCTGTTGATCTAGGCAAAACCCGCATTCTAAAGACCCAACTTGCCAGGCCCTGACGCAGCCCTGCGACCGATGGCAAACCCCAGGCCAGGGCGCTTCGGCCATCACTTAGCATGAAATGGCACCACGTCTTGCAGGGGCAAGGGCATACGGCCTGCTGCTGCGCATTTCCACACAAGATCGAGTTTGACGAAGGAGCTTCACACATGAGCACTCAAATGGCGCTGTACATCGCGCTGGCATGCGGCTTGGCCGCTGTCGTCTACGGTTTCGTGCAGCGAAGTTGGATCCTGTCGCAGGATGCCGGCAATGCCCGCATGCAGGAAATCGCCAGTGCGATTCAGCAAGGTGCAGCGGCTTATCTGGCGCGCCAGTACCGCACCATCGCCATCGTGGGCGCCGTGCTCGCGGTGCTCATCTTCATATTCCTCGACAAGCTCAGCGCAGGCGGCTTCGTGTTGGGCGCCGTGCTGTCGGGTGCCTGCGGTTTCATCGGCATGAATGTGTCGGTGAAGGCCAATGTGCGCACCGCGCAAGCGGCCACCAAAGGCATAGGGCCGGCGCTGGACGTGGCCTTCAAGGGTGGCGCCATCACGGGCATGCTGGTGGTTGGTCTGGGCCTGCTGGGCGTCGGCATCTTCTTCATGTTGTTGACCGGCGGCACCGACGTGAAGCCCGAAACGCTGAAGCCGCTGCTGGGCTTTGCCTTCGGCTCGTCGCTGATTTCTATCTTCGCGCGGCTGGGCGGCGGCATCTTCACCAAGGGCGCTGACGTCGGCGCCGACCTGGTGGGCAAGGTCGAAGCCGGCATCCCCGAAGACGACCCGCGCAACCCGGCGGTGATTGCTGACAACGTGGGCGACAACGTCGGCGACTGCGCCGGCATGGCCGCCGACCTGTTCGAAACCTACGCCGTGACGCTGATCGCCACGATGGCGCTGGGTGCGCTGATGATCAGCGGCGCCACCGTCAACGCGGTGGTCTACCCGCTGCTGCTGGGCGGCGTGTCCATCATCGCTTCCATCATCGGCTGCTACTTCGTCAAGGCCTCACCGGGCATGAAGAACGTGATGCCGGCGCTTTACAAGGGCTTGGCGGTGGCCGGCGTGCTGTCGCTGATCGCCTTCTACTTCGTCACCACCGCCATGTTCCCGCAGCCGCTGACGCTGGCCGCTGGCGGCACGGTGTCGGCGATGGCCTTGTTCGGCACCTGCGCCGTCGGCCTGGTGCTGACGGCCGCGATGGTGTGGGTCACCGAGTACTACACCGGCACGCAGTACCCGCCGGTGCAGCACATTGCGCAAGCCTCCACCACCGGCCACGGCACCAACATCATCGCCGGCCTGGGCGTGTCGATGCGCTCCACCGCCTGGCCGGTGCTCTTCGTCTGCGCGGCCATCTTGTCGGCCTACAGCCTGGCGGGCTTGTACGGCATCGCCATCGCCGCCACGGCCATGCTCAGCATGGCCGGCATCGTGGTGGCGCTGGACGCCTACGGCCCCATCACCGACAACGCCGGTGGCATTGCCGAGATGAGCGAACTGCCGAAGTCGGTGCGCGACGTGACCGACCCACTGGACGCCGTGGGCAACACCACCAAGGCCGTCACCAAGGGCTACGCCATTGGCTCGGCCGGCTTGGCGGCACTGGTGCTGTTCGCTGACTACACGCATTCGCTGGAAGGCCGCGGCATCAGCGTCGCATTCGACCTCAGCGACCCGAAAGTCATCGTCGGCCTGTTCATCGGTGGCCTGATCCCCTACCTCTTCGGCGCGATGGCGATGGAAGCCGTGGGCCGCGCTGCGGGCTCGGTGGTGGTGGAAGTGCGCCGCCAGTTCGAGGACGGCCAGATCATGGCCGGCAAGCGCAAGCCCGACTACAGCGCGGCGGTGGACATGCTGACCACGGCGGCCATCAAAGAGATGGTCATTCCGTCGCTGCTGCCTGTGGTCGTGCCCATCGTCGTGGGCCTGACGCTGGGCGCTGCCGCGCTGGGCGGCCTGCTGATGGGCACCATCGTCACCGGCCTGTTCGTGGCCATTTCGATGTGCACCGGCGGCGGCGCCTGGGACAACGCCAAGAAGTACATCGAGGACGGCCACTTCGGTGGCAAGGGCAGTGATGCGCACAAGGCCGCCGTCACTGGCGACACCGTCGGCGACCCCTACAAGGACACCGCCGGCCCGGCCGTCAACCCGCTGATCAAGATCATCAACATCGTGGCATTGCTGATCGTGCCCTTGCTGCCGATGAGCACCAAGGCGCCGGCTGCGGCGATGGTGGTGACGGCGCCGGCTGCCGCGATGGCGGCTTCGGAGGCCGCGGCTGCGGTGATGACGCCGGCCTTGGCTGCATCCGCCAATGCAGCGGGATCAGCGCCCTCGAAGCCCTGACCTCGGCAGCGCGACCGGGCTGCGCTGCAAACTAAATGCCGGCATCGCTGCCGGCTTTTTTCTTGGCGTGTGGCGTTCGATGGCCTCAGCCCATTGTGGCCAGCACGCGGTCCACCATCAGGCCCGACTGGCCCAGGTAGTTGGCCGGGTCGCACATGGCGGCCAGTTGCGCGCGCGTCACGTGTTTCATGATCTGCGCGTTCTCGCACAGCAGGTCCAGCAGCGGCCGCTGCTGCTTGAGCGCCTCGCGGCAGATGTCGTAGACCAGGTCGTGCGCGTATTCGCGGCCGATGTAGGGGCCCAGGCCCATCATCACCGCCTCGCTCATCACCAGGCCGTGCGTCATGTCGATGTTGCGGCGCATCGCAACCGGGTCGACCTCCAGGCCTTCGACGATGACGCGGCTTTGCTTCAGCGCGCCGGCGAGCAGGCAGAAGGCTTCCGGCAGCACGATCCATTCGATCTGCCAGGGGCCGGTGCTGCGTTCGTGGTCAGCCACCATAGCGTCCATCAGCGCAGCCGCGTGCTGGCGCAGCACGCTGATGGCGCCGTGGATGTAGGCGCTGCTGATGGGGTTGCGCTTTTGCGGCATGGTGCTGCTGCTGCCACGGCCGTGGTGGTAGGGCTCGAAGACCTCACCCACTTCGGTCTGCATCATCAGCTTGACGTCCAGGCTGAGCTTGCCCAGCGTGCCGCCGATCAGGCCCAGCACGGCGCCCACTTCGGCGATATTGTCGCGGATGGTGTGCCAGGCGATCACCGGCTGCTTCAGCCCCAGTTCCGCACACAGCCCGGCCTGGGTTTCCATCGCCCCGGTCTGCAGCGAAGCCAGCGTGCCGGCAGCCCCGGCGAATTCGCCGACCAGCACCCGTTCACGCAGCTGCGCGATGCGCTCGCGGTGGCGCTGTATGGCCGACAGCAAGCCCGCCATCTTGTAGCCGAAGGTCACGGGTATGGCCTGCTGCAGATTGCTGCGGCCGATGATGGGCGTGTCGCGGTGCTCACGCGCCAGCTTGGCCATCGCAGCGGCGATGGCCCCCAATTCATCGTCCACCAACACCAGGCCTTCGCGTATCTGCAGCACGGTGGCCGTGTCGGTGATGTCTTGCGTGGTGGCGCCCCAGTGGCAGTACTCGCCGAGCTTGTCGCGGCACAGCGCGTTCAGCTGTGACACCACGCCCAGGATGGGGTAGCCGATGCGCTCGGTCTGCGCGCGCAGCCGGGCCATGTCGATCTGATCCAGCCTGCAGTGGCTGACGATCTCGTCGGCCGCTTCCTGCGGGATCAGGCCCAGCCGGCCTTGCACCACCGCCAACGCACGTTCGATGTCCAGATACTTCTGCGTGCGGTTCTCGTCAGACCAGACCTGGCGCATTTCGTCACTGCTGAAGATGCCCTGGAAGATCGCGGAATCGATGATGCTGGAGGCCATGGCGGTGTCTCGGTTGGGTGTGGATGGTGGGGGACTTGAGCAGATTCAGCGGGCGGCGCGGTCGATGACACGGCGGGCGCGCTCGATGACCGGCTTGTCGATCATTCGGCCATCCAGTTGCAGCGCACCTGCGCCCTGCCCGGGCGCATCCATGGCGCTCATCACGCGACGCGCCCACGTCAGTTCTTCGGCGCTCGGCGCCAGCGCGGTGTGGATGGCCGCTACCTGGCGCGGGTGTATGCACAGCTTGGCCGCAAAGCCATGCGCACGAGCGCGGGCCAGGTCGGCGAGCAGTTGCGCTTCGTCGTCCAGCACGGTCGTCACGCCAGCCACCGGCGGCGCGATGCCGGCGGCGCGCGAGACCAACGCCAGGCGGCTGGCAGCGTAATCCAGCCCCATCGGGTCGCCCGACAGGTCCAGATCCAGCGCGTAGTCCAGCGTCCCAAAGACCAGGCGCTGCACGCCGGGCGCGATGGCGATGGCCTCTGCTGCCAGCATGCCGCGCGCCGTTTCCACCAACGCCAGCACGGCGATGCCGGGGCAGCGGGCACGCACGTGGCCCACGGTCTCGGCCCGCTCCGTCTTGGGCAGCATGACCTGACCGGCGCGACTGCTGAGCAGCATCGCCAGGTCACCCGCGTACCAAGGCGTGTGCTCGTCGTTGATGCGGATGACGATGCGGTCGCGCACAGTGGCCTCTGCGGTGTCCAGAAACTGGCGCACGGTGTCGCGCGCAGCCGCCTTGGCCGCCGGGGCGACGGCGTCTTCCAGGTCGATCACGACCGCATCGGCGCCGCTGGCCCAGGCCTTGGCAAAGCGCTCGGGACGGTCGCCGGGTACGAACAGGTAGGTGCGTGGCAGGGTCATGTCAGATCGCCTCGGCGGCCCGCAAGGCCGCGATGTCACCGGCGCTGACGCCGAGCTCAGCCAGGATGGCGTCGGTGTGTTGGCCGAGCGCAGGCACCGCGTCCAGACGCGGGTCGCCGTCGTCCCAGGAACCCGGCGGCAGCAGCGCCGGCACCGAACCCGCCGGCGTCGCGACTTCACGCCAGCGAGCGCGCGCCTGCAACTGCGGATGGGCCCACAAACCGGCCATGTCGTTGACCTGCGCGTTCGCGATCTGCGCCGCTTCCAGCCGTGCGCCGACCTGCTCGGCCGTCATCGCGGAGAAGGCCTCGACGATCAGCGCCTTCAGCGCCTCACGGTGGGCCGTTCGCTGGGCATTGCCGACGAAGCGCGGGTCTTGCGCCAGCCCGGGCTGCAACAGCACCTGCGCGCAAAACTGCTGCCATTCGCGCTCGTTCTGCAGGCCCAGCATGGCTGTCTTGCCGTCGCCGCACAGAAAGGGGCCGTAGGGGTAGATCGTCGCGTGCGCGGCGCCGGCGCGCGGTGGTGGCGGCGCGCCACCAAAGGCGTAGTACATGGGGTAGCCCATCCACTCGCCCATCGCCTCCAACATGCTGATGTCGATGCGCCGGCCCAGGCCGTCGATCTTCCTTTGGAGCAGCGCCGCCAGCACATTGCTGTAGGCGTACATGCCGGCAGAAATGTCGGCGATGGAGATGCCCGCCTTGCTCGGTTCTTCAGCCGTTCCGGTGGTGGACACGAAGCCCGACTCGCTCTGGATCAGCAGGTCATAAGCCTTCTTGTCGCGGTAGGGGCCGGGGTGCACCGGATCGTCGCCGTAGCCCGAGATGTCGCAGACGATCAAGTCGGGACGGCGGTCTTTCAAGGCATCGAAGGACACGCCCAGGCGCGCCGCTGCGCCAGGGGCCAGGTTCTGCACCACCACATCGGCCTGGCTGACGATCAGCTGCGTCAGCAGCTCAGCCGCGCGCGGGTGTTTCACGTCCAGCGTCAGGCTTTCTTTGCTGCGGTTGGTCCACACGAAGTGCGAGGCCAGACCGCGCACCCGCTGGTCGTAGCCGCGCGCGAAATCGCCGACGCCGGGGCGCTCGACCTTGATGACGCGGGCGCCCAGATCGGCCAGCTGGCGGGTGGCGAAAGGGGCCGCGATGGCGTGTTCCAGCGCGACGACAGTGATGCCTCTGAGGGGTTGCATGTTCAGGCCTTCAAGGTGGCAACGGCGTCCATCGTCAGCCAGCCCTCGTGGTCTTGCGCCCACAGCCTGACGGTGTCGCCCACACGCGCACCGCAGACTTTGAAAGGGTGCAGATCGAAGGTCGGCCGTACGGCCTTGAAACGGAAGT
>JAYVBO010000403.1:0-3162 GCA_043750435.1 Betaproteobacteria bacterium
CAACCAGCGCAACCTGCCGCTGGTGGGCCTGCTGCTGTTGCTGACGCTGGCCAACGCGGCCTTCCACGCCAGCGCGCTGGGCTGGCTGGCGCTGGACCCTCTGCGCCCGCTGCACGCCGGCCTGGCCCTCATCGTGATGATCGAATGCGTGATGGCCGGCCGCGTGGTGCCGGCCTTCACCATGGGCGCCACGCCGGGGCTGAAGTTGGTCACGCCGAAAGGCTGGTCCACAGCCGCCCTGGCCAGCACGGCGGCGGGGCTGGCGGGCTGGGCGCTGCTGCCGGGCAGCGGGCCGGCCGCGACGGTGACCGCAGCCTTGCTGGCGCTGGCCGCCGTGCTGCACGGGCGCCTGCTCGTCAGCTGGCAGCCGTGGGCCACGCGCCGGCGGCCCATCCTGTGGGTGCTGCACGCCGCCTACGCCTGGATACCCGCCGGCCTGCTGTTGCTGGCCCTGTCGTTGCTGGGCCTGGTGCCCGTGTCGGCGGGCATCCATGCGCTGGCAGTGGGGGCTACCGGTGGTTTGATCATCGGCATGGTCACGCGCACCGCGCGCGGCCACACCGGGCGGCCGCTGCAGGTGGGCCGGGCCGAGGTCACCGCCTACACGCTGGTGATGACCGCCGCCGCGCTGCGCGTGCTGCTGCCGCTGCTGGGCGCGCCGCGCACGGCCTGGACGCTGGCGGCGCTGGCCTGGGCCGCAGCCTTTTCCCTTTACCTGTGGCGCTACGCCCCGTGGCTGACGCAGCCGCGCTTGGATGGCAAGGACGGTTGAGATGGCCCCGCCCCGCATCATCCCCATCCAGCCCGCCGCGGTGGAAGACGACCCCGAGCAGTTCGTCTCGATGTACCAGAAGGCGCCCGACATTTACCCCCGTTCGGTGCACGGCTGGTTTGCCGGCTGGCGCTGGTTCTTCGTCTGGCTGACTCAGTTGTTTTTTTACGGCATGCCCTGGCTGCAATGGGGCGGCCGGCAGGCCCTGCTGTTCGACATCGAAGCGCAGCGCTTCTACATCGGCGGCCTGGTGCTGTATCCGCAAGACCTGATCTACCTGGTGGCCCTGCTGGTGCTGTCGGCGCTGGCGCTGTTCCTGTTCACCGCCGTGGCCGGGCGGCTGTGGTGTGGCTACACCTGCCCGCAAACCGTCTACACCGAAATCTTCATGTGGATCGAGCGCCATGTCGAAGGCGACCGCATCGCGCGCATGCGGCTGGACGCAGCGCCCTGGTCGGTGAACAAGCTGCTGCGCAAGACCGGCAAGCACGCGGGCTGGCTGGCCGTGGGCTTGGTGACGGGCTTTTCCTTCGTCGGCTACTTCACGCCGGTGCGCGAACTGGCGCAGGCCACCTTGAGCCTCAGCGTCGGCCCCTGGAACAGCTTCTGGATTGCCTTCTACGGCCTGGCCACCTATGGCAACGCCGGCTTTCTGCGCGAGCAGATCTGCAAGTACATGTGCCCCTACGCGCGCTTCCAGAGCGCGCTGATCGACAAAGATTCACTGGTCATCACCTACGACCAGGGCCGTGGTGAGCCGCGCGGTTCGCGTTCACGCAAGGCCGCGCCCGTGGCGCAGGGCCTGGGCGACTGCATCGCCTGCACGCTGTGCGTGCAGGTCTGCCCCACCGGCATTGACATCCGCGACGGCCTGCAGAACGAGTGCATAGGCTGCGCCGCCTGCATCGACGTCTGCGACAGCGTGATGGACAAGATGGGCTACGCCAAGGGCCTGATCCGCTATTCCACCGAAAACGGTGTGGCCGGTGGCTGGACCAAGGCGCAGATGTTCAAGCGCGCGCTGCGCCCGCGCGTGCTGGTCTACGCCGCGCTGTTGGGCCTGGCGTCGGCGGCTTTCACCGCCAGCGTGGTGCTGCGCAAGCCCTTTCACTTTGATGTGATCAAAGACCGCGGCGCGCTGGCGCGCGTGGTGGACGAAGGCGTGGTCGAGAACGTCTACCGCCTGCAGGTCATGAACCGCAGCGAGGCGCCGCGCCGTTTTCGCGTCAGCGTCGAAGGCCCATCGGGGCTGACGCTGAGCGCGCCCGAACTGTTGGTGCCACCCACGGAAATTGGCTCGGTGGTGGTGGCCGTGCGGCTGCCACCAGCTCAAGCCGAGGCTTTGCAAGGGCAGTCGGTGCCTGTGTTTTTCGACCTGGCCCTGCAAGCAGAAGCCGGGCAGGCCGCTGTGGTGCAGCGCGAGAAGTCCACCTTCTACGTGCCGCGCTGAAGTGCCCGCGCTGGCCCGCCAGCCGGTGCGGGTTTGACATGGATCAAGGTCGCTGCGGCAGGGCTTTCCTACTATAGATGCAAATAACGTGCATCTATAGACGCAGCCCCGCTGCGCACAGGAGTCCTTCAAATGAAAAGCAACCACCGGCTCTGGCGCTGGCTGGGCCTGATCTTCGTCTTGTCCTTCGGAGCCCTGGGCTTCATCGGCTACCAGATCTACCTCACCGCGCCGCCCATCCCCAAGGCCGTCGTCACCGAAAACGGCAGCACCTTGTTCACTGGCGAACAAATCCAGTCCGGCCAGCAGGCCTGGTTGTCGGCCGGCGGCCAGCAGCTCGGCACCGTCTGGGGCCACGGCAGCTATGTGGCGCCCGACTGGTCGGCCGACTGGCTGCACCGCGAGGCGCTGGCCCTGCAGGCCATCCGCACGCAGCAGCAAACCACCACCTTGGCCGGCCCCACCGTGGCCGAGCAGGCGGCGCTGGCGGCCACGCTGAAGGACGAAATGCGGCGCAACCGCTATGACGAAAGCAGCGGCGTCATCACCGTCACGCGCGAACGCGCGCAGGCCATCCAGGCCACGGCCAGCCACTTCGAAACGCTGTTCGGCAGCGACCCTTCACTGGCCGCGCTGCGCGAGCAATACGCCATGGTTGATGGCGCCTTGCCCAGGGCCGCTGACCGGCAGGCGCTGGCTGCCTTCTTCTTCTGGACGTCCTGGGCCGCCAGCACCGACAGACCCGGCGAGACCCACCTGTCCTACACCAGCAACTGGCCGCACGAGCCGCTGGTGGGCAACACCATGACGGGTTCGGCCGCCATGTGGTCGATGGTCAGCATCGTGCTGCTGATCGCCGGCCTGGGCGCCATGCTGTGGTTCCACGGCAGCCACCAGCCCGAGGCCGACCCGGAACTGCCGGCGACCGACCCCTTCCTGG
>JAYVBO010000404.1:0-3154 GCA_043750435.1 Betaproteobacteria bacterium
CGGCCGCGGCCGACGGTCGCGCCGTGCTCAGCGGCGCGGGGCCGAACTGGCGGCCGTGATGTCGAAGAGTTCTTCGTCTATCGAACTCTGGCGCCGCGCGTGAAAGCGGCCGCCCTGGTCGGTCAGCCGTTCTTCGATGTTCTGGTCGGCCCGCTCCATGGCCGCCAGGCGGCTGGCGTTTTCGCTGGCCAGTGACTCGGCGCAGGCCTGGAACAGCGACACGAAGAGGTGTTCGCGGATCAGCGCGTGCAGCGTGCCCACGCGCGGGCCCATCAGCTCGACAGGTGCGAGAAGGTGTGCACCGCCGCCGGGTCGGTGAATTCGTCGGCCAGTACGTAGACCGCCTGTATCGACGTGATGGCGCCGGTCTCGATGTTGGCGATGCGCGCTTCCAGCCCCGCCAGTCCGGTGCCCATGGTCGGCTGATAGCCCAGCCGCGAAGGCATCTGCCCGATCAGGCCCGAGACCTCGGCGCCGGCCTGTATGAAGCGGAAGATGTTGTCGATGAGCAGCAGCACGCTCCTGCCGACGCCGGCGCCGCCGAAGAGACCGGTCTTGCCGCCGGTTTCCAGCGGCAGCAGCACGTCGATGGCCTTGATGCCGGTCTTGAAGACCACCGACCGGGTCGAGCGCGTAGCCAGCGGCGGGCCGCCGGTGTCGCGCACGGCCATGCCGCGCTGCCCCGCACAGCCGTGACGCAGCCGGGCTGGGCGTCATGCGCCGCTGCCGCCGGCCAGCATGGCAAGCGTCTGCCGCGCCAACATCAATTCCTCATTCGTCGGAATCACCCAGGCCGACACGCGGCTGCCGACGCGGCTGATGCAGGCCGCGCCGGCCTGGTTGGCGGCTTCGTCGATGTCAACGCCCAGCCAGGCCGCGGCCACCCCAACGAGGCGGCGCACGGCGGCGCTGTGTTCGCCGATACCGGCGGTGAAGACCAGGGCGTCCAGCCCGCCCAACGCTGCGGCCATCGCGCCCAGTTCGCAGCCGATGCGGTGCACGAACAGGCGGATGGCGGCTTGTGCGCGCGGGTCGTCGCTGGCTTCCAGCGTGCGCATGTCGGACGAGATTTCCGACACCCCCAGCAACCCCGATTCCAGGTACAGCATCTTCTCGATTTCGGCCGGGCTCAGGTGCATCTGGCTGCTCAGGTGCATCACCACGCCAGGGTCCAGGCTGCCGCAGCGGGTGCCCATCATCAGGCCGTTCAGCGCGGTGTAGCCCATGGTCGTGGCCACGCTGCGGCGTTCGCGCAGGGCGCACAGGCTGGCGCCGTTGCCCAGGTGGGCCACCACCACGCGCCCGTCGGCCTGGGCCCCCAGGTGGGCCGGCAAGACGCTGGCGATGTAGTCGTAAGACAGGCCGTGAAAGCCATAGCGCCGCACACCGGCGTCGCGGATGCGGCGCGGCAGCGCATAGGCCTGGTTGACCCAGTCCTGCCCGGCGTGAAAGGCCGTGTCGAAGCAGGCCACTTGCGGCAGTTCAGGCCGCAGGGCCGTGATGACGCGGATGGCCGCCAGGTTGTGCGGCTGGTGCAGGGGCGCCAGCGGGCTCAGTGCGTCCAGTTGCGTCAGCACCTCGGGCGTCACGCGCACCGGCTGCGTGTAGTGCTCGCCACCATGCACCACGCGGTGGCCCACGCCCAGCAGGCGGCGGCCGGGCAGTTGCTGCGCCAGCCATTCGAACAGCTGGCCGGCCGACTTCTCGATGCCGTCCACCTGGCCGTGCAGCAGCCTTTCGGGCGTTGCCGTGGCGCCCGCAGCGCAGGCAAAGGCGCCGAATTTGACGTTCGACGAGCCCGAATTGAGGACGATGACCATGCCGGCCGCCGGCTGGGCCGCAGCCGTCATGCAGCAGCCCCCCGGCGTGCCTGCGCCCACAGCACGGCGATGGCGCAGGACGCAATGCGCGAATGCGCCGTGTCGGCGCGGCTGGTCAGCACGATGGGCACGGTGGCGCCCAACACGATGCCGGCCACCTGCGCGTCGCCCAGGTATTCCAACTGCTTGGCCAGCATGTTGCCGGACTCGAGGTCGGGCACCACCAGGATGTCGGCGTCCCCGGCCACCGCCGAGCGTATGCCCTTGCTTTTCGCGGCAGCCATGGAAATGGCGTTGTCGAAGGCCAGCGGGCCGTCCACCAGGCCGCCGGTGATCTGCCCGCGGTCGGCCATCTTGGCCAGCGCTGCGGCGTCCATCGCCGAGCGCAGTTTGGGCGTCACCGTTTCCACCGCCGACAGGATGGCCACCTTGGGCAGTTCGCGGCCCAGGGCGTGGCACAGGTCGATGGCGTTCTGCACGATGTCGACCTTGGCCTCGAAGTCGGGCGCGATGTTGATGGCCGCGTCGGTGATCAGCAGCGGCTTGGGGTAGCTGGGCACGTCCAGCACGAAGACATGGCTGATGCGCCGCTCCGTGCGCAGGCCGGTCTGCGCGTTGACCACTTCAGACAGCAGTTCGTCGGTGTGCAGGCTGCCCTTCATCAGGGCTTCAAGCTCGCCGGCGCGGGCCATGGCCACGCCCCGGGCCCCAGCCGCGTGGCTGTGCGGCACGTCGATGATCTCCAGCCCAGCCAGGTCAAGGTGGTGTTCGGCGGCCAGGGCGCGCAGCCGCGCTTCGGGGCCGATCAACACCGCGTCAATCAGACCCAGCCGGTGCGCGGCCACGGCGCCTTCCAGCGCGTCGGTGTCGTTGGGTGTCATCGCAGATTTCAAGTCAGTTGACCAGCACATAGCGGTCGTCGGCGTCGGGGTTTTTCCACGACGCCATGAACACGGTGTGACCGCGTTCGACCAGGTAGCGGACCCGCGAATATTCGGGCGACAGGTCGAGGATGTAGAACTTCATGATCCACGACGGCACGATCAGCACCGGCTGGGCGTAGACGGTGGGCGTCTGTGGCGTGTACTGGATCACTTCGATCAGGTGGTTGCGAAACACCTCCTTGCCCGGCGTCACCGCCACCTCGTGGCCAGGGCGGAATTTCTGCATCGCGGCCGGTGGCGCGCCGGTGACCAGTTGCACGGCGTCGGCCAAGCGGCTCTGGGCGCCGCGCAGCAGGTTGGCGCCGCCAGACTTGGCGGTTTCGGCCAGCACTTCGGGGCGAGGCGGGGGCGGGCTGACGGGCATGTGTGGGGTGCAGGGTTCGGGCGGCG
>JAYVBO010000405.1:0-3151 GCA_043750435.1 Betaproteobacteria bacterium
CCGCCCGCTGCAAGACGGCTTGGAAGGCGGCCAACTGTTCTGGGCGCTTGGTGGCGTTGTGCAGTGGCAAAGGCAGGCCCTGCTTCGCCAGTTCCAGCAACACGTCGCCAAACGAGGCACCTGTCTCGTCGGCGATATGCTGCCAACTGGCCTTGCCCGCAGCGTACAGCGCCACCAAAGCCTGCAGCTTGCCAGCGTCTGCTGCCGGCCCGGCCACCGGCGGCGCTGAAATGACGGCAACCCAGCGACCGTTGCGCGTGACGCGAACCGGGCCTTCACTGACCAGCGAAGCCAACACTTCACCCAGGCTGGCTTTGGCTTCAGACGACGTGAGGGAGCGGGCGTTGTTCATCGACCCACCTTAGCCGCCTTGTCCAACTTGGACAAGTTGTGTGGCGAATGCGATGCACAGACCAGCGACGGGCGCGCGTCAATCTGGCCCGAAGCCAGCGCTACCTAGATGCAACTGTCGAAAATCATGCCCATGGGTTGGGCACCGCATCGTCGAAGCCTTGCCGGCTGTCTTCCAACTGACGGCTGTGCCAATAGCCCGGCTTGCGTGCGAACGGCGCGACCGCAAGCACAAGCAATTCATCGCCTCGTTCGACATAAACGATAGAGAACCGAAACCGCTTCGGGAATGCGCGCCGAGTGCCGTACCTGTAGGGCGAGCCCATGGACGGAAATTCCGAAGCCAACTGCATGGCCGCCTCGACCGCCACGACGAACCGTTCACCCAGTTTTGGGCTGATTGCTCCGTAGTACAGCGCTTCATCGGCAAACTCTTGCCGGGCTGATTCGTGGAACCGAACGGCCTTCACTTCAACATTCGGCGCACTTCAGCGAACACTTCTGCGGCCGGCATGAGCTTGGCTGTGCCCGCGTCCACCTCATCCAGACGGCGACGGATTTCTGCATCCCATGCGGCTTCAATGGAAGGGTCAGCATCGCCTTGCAAAGAAGAGAGAAGGTTTTCGGCCAGCCGTGCACGGTCTTCTGCCGGCAGTGAGTGCGCTTTCAAGGTTAGCTCGTCAACGATGTTGGTCATCTGCATCTCCGTGTGCCCTGCTTCAGTGTACGAGTTGCACCGGGCGTGCCGCGAGCCGAAGAAGTCACGTGCCCGGCCCTTGCCAACATGCCGCGCGAACGGGTTCACGTTACGAGAACGGCAAGACCAAGCCGCCGCTGGCGTTGGTGAAACTTCTGAAGGTGCTGGACCGACACCCTGATCTGCTGAGCGAGGTGCGGGCTTCCTGACTGAAATGCCCAACTTCTGCGCGCCGATCAAGTCGAGCACAGCGCGCGCAATCGAGCAGGCGCAGCTGCCGCCCGGTCATCCGTCAAGCCAACACCTTGAGACCGTGCTTTTCCACCACAGCCAGCAGCTTCAGCGCCATGCCGCTTGGCCGCTTGGTTCCGGCTTCCCATTTCTGCACAGTGGACTCACTGGTGTTCAGAAAGCGCGCAAACACAGGCTGGCTGACGTGCGCGCCTTCTCGGATTCGTTTGATGGCTTCAGGCTCCATCCTCACGGGCGCATCAAGGCACGACTCGTCGAAATCACGCATCGTTGCTTTGTCGATGACGCCTGCACGGTGCAGCCCCTGCGCAGCGCTGTAGGTGGCCTCAAAGGCATCGCTTTTGAACTTGGCTTTGCTGGTCATGGAACTAGCTCCTGTAAGTCACCCTGGGCCAACGCAGCCCGCAGTTCGGCTTCCGTCATTCGGCCGTAGGCCTGCGCAAGCTTCTTGAAGACGCCCCCGCCCAGATCGTCAGCCTGGCCCTGCATAACCTCAAGAATTGCAGCCCTCAAAGCTGAGTCACCAATGCGTGCCTTCTTGGCGGCTTTGCCGAACCAAGCTGTCTTGAAAGCGCGCACGGCCAGCTTGTCCACCATGCCAAATGGTAGCACCAGGTGCTACCTACAATCAACGGTCGCGGCCACCCAGCACCACTTGCACCTGCCAGGCGCGGGCGTTGCGGTGTAGCGATGTTGGTAGGCGGATGCTGATGGCCGCCATGTTGGGAAGGCTTCGCTTTTGAACTTGGCCTTGCTGGCCATGCCCCTTTTGTGGCGTTGCCGCAGAAGCCGCCCGCCGCCGCTGGAACCTATGATTTCGGCTTGGGCGAGGTCTTCCCGTATGCTGCCCCTGGCTATCCGGCCCGCAACAAGTCAGCGCAGCGCGCAAGCAAAGGTTCGACATGGAAGCTATCCGCGAAACCGTTGACGTCATCGACAACACTGTTACCTTGACCCTGCCTGCCGGGTTCTTGGCACGGCGAGTTGAAGTGATCGTGCTGCCCGCAGCAAACCAGGCTAGCGCCACACAACCCACATTGCGCCAGCCGTCTGCACTGTTGGCAGGCACCGAGATCTTCGGCGACATCATGGCCCCAGCTGTTTGAGACCATGGCGGCCACTGCCGCAGGCCTGAGCGACATACACCGTGACCCGGCGGACCGCTTCATCATTGCTACGGCCCTGCTGACCGGCCGTCAGTTGCTGACGCTTGACGGCGTGATTGCCCAATACCCGGAACTGGCAGGGAAAAGCGCCGCTTGCCACCCCGCCGCGCGAACTTCATCAGCCTGCATGCGGCGAATGGCGCTGCGGATTACCTCTGTGGCATTGCCATAGAAGCCGCTTGTCACTTTGCTTTTGATGAAGCCTTCCATTTCAGCAGACAAGTTCACATGCATGGTCATGGTGGCGCTTTCGTGTGTTCGATGACCACAGACCATCCACAACATGGTTGCCGCGCAAGCTACCGGGGCCTCCCGGGAGGCCAAGCCACCCCGCCACCCGGCGGCCCTGCGCGGCCCGCATCAGCACATTCGCATCCAGCAGCGTGGTGCGCGGCGCAATGCCCGTGCACGGCGGCGCGCGGCAACGCCTTTTCGCAAGGCGTCAAAGTCGCGAACCGAATCTTCGATGCGATTGCTACGGGCCAGCGCGATCAAGCAGGATGCGCATCGCGCACAAGGGCTGTCTTGGCGTCTTCCAGAACCAGGATCGCCAGTTCCCGGCTCACCGACGGGAAATCTTCCAGGAACACTTCCAGCGAATCGCCGGCTTCAAGGTGTTCGAAGATGATGCGAACGGGCACCCGTGTGCCAGCGAACACCGGCGTTCCACCCAGAATTTCGGGGT
>JAYVBO010000406.1:0-3147 GCA_043750435.1 Betaproteobacteria bacterium
CACGTGAAGCCCGGCCGCTACAACGCCTACGTGAGCCACGCCGGCTGCTTCGACTGGGCCGGCATGTTCGCCGACGACGCCTACACCTGGCACGCCAAGGAACTGGGCGCCTGGTTCTGGGACGACCCGGCCAAGGTCAACGCGCAAAGCCCGCATGCCTTCGCGCAGCACATGCAAACACCGACCCTGGTGATCCACGGCGCACTCGACTACCGCGTGCCCGACGGGCAAGGTCTGGCCTACTACAACACGCTGAAAGCGCGCAAGGTCGACGCCCGGCTGCTGTGGTTCCCGGACGAAAACCACTGGATCCTGAAGCCGCGCAATTCGAAGCTCTGGTACGGGGAATTCTTCGGGTGGTTGAAGGCGCATGAGCGTGCGCCCATGCCCATGACCACGCTAAAGCGTCGGCGCTGAGGTCAACGTATATACTTTCCGTATATCTTTTTAGGCATCGAGGTTCAGCATGGCCAACACCACCGTCTTCCAGTCCGGCAACAGCCAGGCCGTGCGGCTTCCGAAAGAGTTTCGTTTTACCTCGAAGACCGTCGAGATTTTCCGGCGTGGCGACGAGGTGGTTCTGCGCGAAAAGCCGCGCACCATGGGCGACCTGATCAAGGGTCTGCCCGACATGGGAAGCGACTTTCCGGATGATATTCCCGACGCCCTGCCTGAATCGGTTCCGGCCTGGGATGCCGTCAAGTGACGCGTTTTCTACTGGACACCAATATTTGGGTCTACATCATGAACAATCGACATCCCGAAGTTCGTGAGCGCTTCGCGGAGATGGCCCCCATGAGCGTGGTGATGTCGCCTGTGGTGCTGGGCGAGTTGAACCTGGGGTGGCGGAAAAGCGCACGGGCCGATGCCAATCGCGCACTGATGGAAGAGTTCACGAGGGGCGCAGTTCTGGAATTGATCGGCGCCAAGGTCGCGTTCCACTACGCCGAGATCCGAAGCGAACTCGAACAGCTTGGAACTCCGATTGGCCAGAACGATCTCTGGATCGCGGCGCAGGCACGGGCGACTGACTGCGTTTTGGTAACCCACAATCGAGGCGAGTTCGCCCGAGTCCGCGCCCTGATTGTCGAAGACTGGGTCCATTGAGGCCGTCATGCCACGCGACCGAGCCCTGCCATGCTGATCAACTTTTTCTACACCCTGCGCGCCGCCAAGCTGAAGGTCTCGGTCAAGGAATTCCTGACCTTGCTGGAGGCCATCCAGGCCGGCGTGATCGAGAACTCGGTCGACGACTTTTACTACCTCGCGCGCACCTCGCTGGTGAAGGACGAGGCCAACTTCGACAAGTTCGACCGCGCCTTCGCCGCCTACTTCAAGGGCGTCGAATTGCTGACCGATTTCACGCAGGACATCCCGCTCGACTGGCTACAGAAGAAATTCGAACTCGAACTCAGCGCCGAAGAAAAGGCGGCGATCGAGAAGATGGGCTGGGACGAATTGATGGAAACGCTGAAGAAGCGTTTCGAGGAACAGAAAGAACGCCACGAAGGCGGCAGCAAGATGATCGGCACCGGCGGCACCAGCCCTTTCGGCGCCTACGGCTATAACCCGCAGGGCATCCGCATCGGGCAGGACAAAAGCCGCAACAAGTCGGCAGTGAAGGTGTGGGACCAGCGTTCCTACAAAGACTACGACGACACCAAGGAACTGGGCACGCGCAACATCAAGGTCGCGCTTCGCCGACTTCGTCGTTTCGCCCGCGAAGGCGCGGCCGATGAGTTGGACCTGGACGACACCATCCACAGCACGGCGGCCAACGCCGGCATGCTGGACATCAAGATGGTGCCCGAGCGCCACAACAAGGTGAAGGTGCTGCTGCTGATGGACGTGGGCGGCACGATGGACGAACACATCGCCCGCGTGGAAGAGTTGTTCAGTGCCAGCAAGACCGAGCTCAAGCACCTGGAGTTCTACTATTTCCACAATTGCGTTTATGACTTCATGTGGAAGAACAACAAGCGCCGCTACAGCGAAAAGCACGCCACCTGGGACGTGATCCGCAAGTACAACAAAGACTACAAATTGATCTTCGTGGGCGACGCCACGATGAGCCCGTATGAAATCCTGCAACGTGGCGGCAGCGTCGAATACAACAACGAGGAAGCCGGCGCCGAATGGCTGCAGCGCCTGACGAATGCCTTTCCCAAGTTCGCCTGGATCAACCCCGAACCGCAAGGCGTTTGGCAGTACCGGCAGAGCATTTCCATCGTTCAGCAACTGATGAACCAGCGCATGTTTCCGCTGACGCTGCAGGGGCTGGAAGGGGCCATGCGCTTGCTCAGCAAATGACATCAGGCTGGCGCGGGGCCCCCGGTCGGGCTGCAGGTGGAGCGGCCAGCCGCGCGGCAGGCTGGGCTGCGGCCTGCGCGCTGCTGCTGGGCTTGCAGGGCTGCGCGGCGCTGAAAGAAGCCTTCTACAGCCCGCCCATGCCTGCGGCCAATACCCAGAGCCCCCGGGGGACGGCCGAGGTCGGCCCGGTGGCGGCGGCCGAGGCCGCCGCATCGGCCGCTGCAGCGTCAACCGACCGCCAGGGCGTGCGTGTCGAAATCGACGCCCCGGGGAACTTGAAACCGCTGCTGGAGGGCAACCTCGACCTGATCCGCCTGGGCCGCCTGGCGCGCAACGACGTTGCGGCCACCGAGTGGTCGCGCCTGATCGACCTGGCCCCCGCCCAGGTGCGTGAACTGCTGCAGACCGAGGGCTACTTCAATGCCAAGGTCAGCCTGCAGCGCACCCCGGCCGTCGGCGAAGAACAGGCCGATCTGGTGCGCTTGAAAGTGGACCTCGGCGCGCAGGCCGTGATCGACCGCGTGACCATCGAGGTCGAAGGCGAATTGGAACGCGGCGCCACGGCCGGCGACCCGCAGGCCCGCACGGTGCTGGACCAACTGAAGGGCAGTTGGGCGTTGCCAACCGGCGTGCCCTTCCGCAACCCGACCTGGAGCGCCGCGAAGGCCGCCGCGCTGGCGCGCCTGCGGGCTTCGGGCTACGCCACCGCCACCTGGAGCGGCACCAAGGCCGACGTCGACGCCCAGACCAACCGGGTGCGCCTGTTCCTGGTGGCCGACAGCGGGCCGCTGTTCCGCTTCGGTGAAATGGTCGTCGAAGGCCTGGTCGTGCAGGACG